>JALEGO010000579.1 GCA_022763165.1 Flavobacteriales bacterium | reverse complement strand
TACGCCTTTGGCAATTAAATGTGTAGAATGAGGGGGTCCTGTACTAACAATTGCATCTACATGATGGTTTTTGAGATAATTCTTCAAAAACTTTATCGAAGGTCTTATCCAAAAAGCTCTAGCATCTGGTATAAAAATGTTTCCCCTAATCCAAGCGGCAATTTTCTTGCTCCTTGAAGGAACCTTAGTCTCGGAAATGAAGCCTGCGTCTACTTTATCCGATTTTTTCTTTCCAATAAATCTTTTGTAAACTCCGTATGGTTCCCAGCCTTTCTCTTTAAGAACTGTTAAATTTTCTGGAATATCTGAACTTAAAGATTGATCCTCTACGGGGATTTCTCCATTATCGATGGTATAAATGACAGGTTCCCAACCGTATTCTCGAATATATTTGGTGAATTTTAACCATCGCTGTACACCAGCACCTCCGCTTGGAGGCCAATAATATGTGACTATGAGGACTTTTTTCATTCCAAATCAGATCATACAAGACGTGCAATAATATCAACTATTCTGGATGTTGATTTTCCATCCCACAAAGGCGGTGTTTGACCCGTTTTGTAAACTCCCGTTTCGATCTCATTTATCTTTTCTTCTATCGCCTTATAGTCCAATGGAAGAAGCGTATTTGTCCCAATATCTATGGTACTTGGTCTTTCTGTATTATCTCTTAATGTAAGGCAAGGAACCTGCTTGTATGTAGTTTCTTCTTGAATGCCTCCACTATCGGTTAAAACATAGCGGCTATTGATGACTAATTTCTGAAAAGCCAAGTAACTCAGTGATTTTGTAATAATCAAATTTGGGATGGACTCAAAATCGTTCAATAAACCAAATTTTTCTAAGTTGCGTTTGGTTCTATGATGAAGCGGAATTACAATCTTGTTTTTTATAGAAATACGTTTGAATAGATCAATAATGAGATTTAAACTCTCTTTGGTGTCCACATTACTTGGTCTATGTAGCGTAACCAAAACGAACTGCTTTGATGTCAATTCAAGACTACTAAGGATTTCTTCCTCAGCTATTGCCTCCTCAAAAGCCACCATAGTATCAATCATTGTATTTCCAACAAAATGGATTCTATCTTCATCCTTTCCTTCTTTCAATAAATTCTTACGTCCGCTCTCCTCCGTAACAAAAAAATGATCAGCTAAAAGATCTGTGATTTCCCTATTGATCTCTTCTGGCATGGTTCTGTCAAAACTCCTCAAACCACTCTCCAAGTGAAATAATAACAAGCCTAACTTATTGGCCGCAATTGAAGCAGCCATAGTAGAATTTACATCCCCCACTACCACAACACCATCTGGTTGATGCCTTTGAAAGCATTCTTCCAGTTTAATGATTACTTCTCCTATATAAGCAGCCGCTCCTTTTGGTTGGATATTGAGATACTCGGGTTTCTTTAGCTTAAGTTGTTCAAAGAATATGCGTGACATATCATCATCATAGTGCTGGTTAGTGTGCACCAGAATATATTCAATTGAATCGGAATACTTTTCAAACTCCTTTTCAAACTGAGTAACTTTAATGAAGTTTGGTCGTGTTCCAACTACAACAATAACCTTCTTCTTAGCTGTCATATTATGAATCAGGGTTTTTAGATATTAACTCATCAGAATCAGAACTTAAGGAAGATTTGATGGTCATACCAAGCGCTCCTAAAACAACGATAATGAGTATCAGAGAGCTTCCTAATGAAATCTTTTCTCCCGTATAGTATGATTCAGGTTCAAATTTAAAAACCACCTCATGATTTCCTGAAGGAACATTCATTCCCCTTAGAACATAGTTGACTCTTACATGTTCTGCTGGTGCTCCATCTAAGTATGCGTTCCATCCAGGTTGGTAATAAATTTCTGAAAAGACAGCAAAACCATCTGCATTATTGCTCAGTTTATAGACCAGTTCCTTAGGACTATAACTTGTCAAGGTTATTGATGCTAGAGAGTCTCTGGAAATATTTGGATTGATAGAAGATTCAAATCGTTGATCTACAAACGCGACATCTTTTGGATTAAAGTTGGACAATGCTGTTATCTCGGAATCCGCATTTTCCACAATCTGCAGCTCATTGACGAACCAGGCTGGACCAATGCGTTCTGGATTTACTCTAATTCCCTGTCCTCCAGATTGCTCTTGGACAATGTAGTATTTTGTGTTGAGCATGTTTACAACGCCACGATTGCCTCTACCCAAATGAAAATCAATCAGCTCTTGGTATCGCTTAGATTTTGCACCGTGGTATCCTCCAAGGTTATTATGATAGTACGAAGTTCGGCTATCCTGATCTAATCTTGCAGTGGTATTGAACACCCTAAAGTTTGGCTCAGTATCAGCTAAAATTTGCTGGTTATGAGCAGCTTTAGGAACAGGCTTCTCCATTTTCTTTGCAGCAACATAGTTTTCCTTGTCCAAGTATCTTTTATTGACTGTCCAAAGGTCTCCTACCACAAGTACCAATATGATGACAGCCAAAACCTCTTTTTCGAAGGTCTTCTTGAAATATGCAAATATTGCAAGAAAAGCGGCCAAAATGAATCCAAAACTTCTAATACTATCGGCTCTGAATATTTGAGCTCTTACCTCCTCAGCTATAGGTAATGCATTATTAAGAATACTCTTTATTTGATCATCACTAATTTGTCCTTTCAGTTGTGCTTTGTATTGTGAAAACATAGTGTCGAACTCATTTTGTTTACCAAAACTGTTGAACAAGTCCGGTACAAGCCAAAACAAAAGCGTCAAGCCTCCAACAATTCCAAAACTTACGAAGAGCATTTTTTGCTTTCCATTTTTTCGAAGGACCTCAATATTCTTCAGTATATAATCAAGACCGAGGAGGGCCATTATAGGTAAAGTTAATTCGGCAATAACAAGTGTCATCGAAACTGCTCTGAACTTATTGTAACCTGGGATGTAATTCAAAAAGAAATCAGTCAAACCCATAAAGTGTCGACCCCAAG
>JALEGO010000578.1 GCA_022763165.1 Flavobacteriales bacterium | reverse complement strand
GAGTTGAAATTGACTACCGTTGGTCTGGAATTATGGGTGTTGGACGAACCAAAACTCCCTTTATCAAAAAGATTAATGAGGGCCAGTATTGTGCAGTAAAATTGGGAGGAATGGGCATAGCTATAGGTGCTTTAGTCGGAAAGGAGCTGGTCGCCTTAATTTCTTCCGATTTATAATTTTTTTTAAAAAACTGTTACTTTTTGAATATGGAATGTGTTATAGATTTAAACCGATCTATTACATGAAAATTCAAAGTAAAATTCACATTGAGAAACCTTGTGATGCTCATAGATCAAATTTTGTCAATTCAAGTTGTGGTCAGTATTGTTCTATATGTAAGGAAGAAGTAGTAGACTACACGAAAAAATCGAAGCGTGAACTCGCAGAGCTGATTAAGAATAATCAATTGGCTAAATGTGGCTCTTTCTTTCCAGAACAGTTAGAGGAAACCTATATACACCCCTTAATCAGGATTCCTAAAGTCGTTTGGGTCTACCTGAGTTCTTTATTCCTTATGCATTTTTCAACGAAAGCCGTTGGAAATGATCATAAAGTGAAAAACGAGGTTGTAGTTTCAACAGAAGTGTCCAAACCTGCTGGAACGTATAAATCTGAAACCAAAATTAAAGGAAGGGTTTTTCATTCAGAAAAGAATAAGCCCTTAAAGAACGTTCTAGTGGGCGTTTTAAACGATACAAATGCTGTTTACACCGATGATAATGGTGTCTTTGAGTTGGGTGTATCTGCAGAAATGATTGACTCAAATTTTACTTTCAGAATATACAGAAAGGACTTAAGTCTAAATGGCGGTTATGGAGGACTTTGGCAGAAACAATACATTAAGGTCAATCCTGAAACAACCAATCTAGAACAGATGCTTTTTTTTATGTCGAAAAAGCAAAAACCTAGACGGAGATTATTCAGGCGAAAACCTGTCAAAGGAAGAATTAGAACTGTAAGATGTCCAAGTTTTTAAAATTGAAAAAATGAAGATTAAGTACAAGATAAATATAAAAGAGCCATGTGAAATGAGGCATTCCAGTATGGCTGATATGGGTTGTGGAAAATATTGCTTCGCCTGCAAAGAAACAGTAGTAGATTATAGACAAAAAAGTAACAAAGAACTACTGGAGATTATCAAAACTAATCAAGTTTCGAAGTGTGGAATTTTCAACGAAGATCAGGTTAAAGCACAATATGTTCACCCACTTTTAAAAATATCAAACAAAATCTGGGCAATACTAGGGTCTCTTCTTATTGGGACAGCTGCCTTGCGAGCTGAAAACTTTCCCTCGGTCAAAACAGAAATTAAGCCTGAGATTGATACTGATATTAGGCCAGGGGTTATTGCGAAGCAAACAGTTTTGAGAGGAAACGTAAGTAAACTCTACAACTATAAGCCCATGAAAAACGTCAGGATATCAATACCCGGACAAGATATAGAAGTCTATACCAATAAGAAGGGTGAGTTTGAAATACCAATAAATGTCACGAATAGCTCAAAGATCCAGTTGGAGGTCACATTCAAAGATTATTTAATACATAGAGGTTCAGGAAATACAATTGATATTGATCTTGTAGACTACATGGATCAAGCATTACGGCTGACCCTTTTCAAGCGAAAGAATGGGCGAAAAAGAATGCCAAAATACTATATGGGGTTCGTTACTGTAGAGAAGTCAATTGATGTTGGTTAAAATAAAATTTTAATAATCAATAAAATCAAGTAATTTTGTATTAAATAGAAATTACTTGGTAAAATTAAATTTCACAATACTATTATTAGTGTCATTCTTCTTCGCCCAAGGTCAATACGTTCGTCAAGATGACCGTCCAACTTGGGATTTGAATCAAATGAACATAGGGTTTGGTATTGGATTGGATCATGGTGGTTTAGGTGCGAATTTCACCTATTATTTTAATCATGAAATTGGTGCTTTCGGGGCTTTAGGCTACAATTTGGTTGGAGCAGGTTGGAACGCTGGAATTAAGGCTCGACATATTAATGAAAATCACAATCGAAATGTGGTCCCATATGTTACAGGTATGTATGGTTGTAATAGTGCTGTAGTGATTTTTGATGCTCCTGAATATAATAGAATGTTCTTTGGGCCAACTTTAGGCGCAGGTTTGGATTTTGGCCCTAGGCTGCAAGAAAAAGGATATTGGTCCTGTGGTATTTTACTTCCGATAAGATATTCCAGTGTAAACGATTATTTAGATGATCTTGAAATTCAGGGTGTGGAAACGACAGATTTACCGCCCATTACAATCACTATTTCCTACAAAATAGGGCTCTAGATTGTGGATTTTAAGTAAACGGACTCCCTTATTTCTATGTTATCACTTTCAAGTTTAATAGCACTAAAGTTATGCGTTGGTTCTCCGGTTGCTGTAAATGCGCGATTAATCGATGTATCAGCTGACACTTTGAAGTATCTTAATTTCGACAGACAACAGGAGTTGAGATGGCAAGAATTAGAAAGTCAGTGGTATGTTAATGTTGTTCAGCCGATTAAAAAAAGACGCCATGTTAAGTTCAATTGCACGGGTGATTGCGAAGGAGTAATGTACGACTTACAATTGAGTATTTCTGAGCACGGTTCAATCGAATCAATGAAGGTAAGCCCCTTGTATGAAGATTGCTCAAAAATCAGAGATCGACTAACTGAAGAAACCAAGGCCTATTTGCAATCATTGGATTTTTCAGCTTTTTCAAACAAAGTAGTGATATGTCATTTTGGAAGTATCCTTAAATGTTGACGGAGTAAAAACGATCCAAAAGTCCAGGCAAAAAGCGATTCTGAACTTGTTTCAGAATGACAAAAAAAAGCCCCAAATAGGGGCTCCAAATCTATGTTTTTAGATACTTATTTGATTTGAAATGAAGTAACGGTTTCGGAATCTTTTTCCTTCACGTAAACTTCAAAAGGAGTCTCTATTTCTTCCTTCAACCACATAAGGCCTTCATTTTTGTAAGAACCTTTTGCTTCTTTACCGGCCTTGTTTCTCATCGTCTTGCTTTGTATGAGTTTATCACCTTTTTTCACTTCAACAGTGAAGTTTTGGGAGTTGGATCCAGCCATTGAGCTTCTCTCAATATAAAGTTGTAACATTCCACCCTTAGCTCTTGACTTGTACTCTTCAAGCTTGCTATTAAGTTTAGATTTATTCCAGTTACCTGTTTTGGCATCAGCTTTTGCCTTCTCTATCATAACTTCAGGAGATTGGTAAGTGACATTCGTTATACCCGATTCACCGTTTTCACCATTTGTTCGAATAATTTGCTTACCATCTGTTAATGCCTTGGCAGATCCAACTGACCAGTCAGCTTCTCGAATCATACTTTGACTGAATAAACCAATAGTTAACAAAAGCAATGAGGAAATAGAAAATAATTTTTTCATGGTACGTTTAAATTAAATTTGAAAATTGAGTTTACTTAGAGATTAATTTATTTGCTTTCTTGGTATAACTCCCATTTGGGCACAGCTCTAAATATCTTTGAATAGAGTTGATTTCATTAGTGTTCTTGTAAATTGCTTCACATGCTTCCCAAATATTGTCATCCATCATACTCGCATCTGCTCCATGATCACGAGCTGAGATGTAGTATTCAATGGCTTTGTCAAATTCGTTTAGAAAGTAATAAGCAGCGCCAACTTGACTAAGATACATTCCTTTACTCTCTGGAAATTTTTCGGCCATTTCTTCGTAAATCTGCACAGCTTCCTTGAAACTGCCGCTGGTCAATGCGCTCGAAGCCCTTCGCAAGAGCCCATTTTCATCATCTGTAGGTGTTGGATTGTCTTCTATGTACTGTTGGTTGATGTCATTCGCCTCTTCCAGCGTCATGCTATCTTTTTTTCCAAATATCTTTGCGAAAAATCCCATAGTAAAAGTTGAGCATGCAATATACGAAAAATGTGATGAACACCTAGAGTCAACGCTTTATATAACGTAGAATTAATGCTGGACAATAAAAAAGGCCATTGAAAAGTCAATGGCCTTATTATTTTGAATCTATAAAACGAGTTTATAGATAATGCTTCAATAGTTTAGAATTTGCCTTCTTTCTTAGGATTCTTAACGCTTTTTCACGAATCTGTCTGATTCGCTCTCTTGTTAATCCCAGTCTGTTAGCAATTTCTTCTAAAGTCATTGGAGGTTCTCCATTTAATCCAAAAGAAAGTCTAATGACCTCTGCTTCTCTATGTTTAAGTGAAACTAAAACTCTTTCAATGTCTCTACACAATGAATCTCTCATTAATCCGATCATTGGACTATCAGAGTTATTGTTTTCTAAAACATTCAACAAACTGTTTTCTTCTCCATCAATCAATGGAGCATCAACAGAAACTTGCTTTTGAGAATAGGTGAAGAGGTCAGAAATATTATCAGTTGTCGTTTCCAACAATTGACTGATTTCTTCATTCGAAGGAGCACGCTCGTGTTTCTGCTCCAATTTTGAATAGGCCTGAGCGATTTTTTGAATAGCACTTACCTTGTTCAAAGGAAGACGAACTACTCTTGAGTTCTCAGCTATTGCCTGCATAATGCTTTGGCGAATCCACCAAACAGCATAACTGATAAATTTGAAACCTTTGGTTTCATCAAATCTTTTCGCAGCGGTAATCAGACCTATGTTACCTTCTGCAATAAGATCTTCTAAAGTAAGACCATGACCTTGATATTGTTTGGCCACAGAAATTACGAAACGTAGGTTAGCGTTAACTAGTCTATTTAAAGCAACTTGATCTCCTTGTTTAATTTTTACGGCTAACTGAACTTCTTCTTCAGGTGTTACCATCTCTTCCTTGGAGACATCGCTTAAGTACTTATCAATAGATTTGCTATCGCGATTGGTTAATTGTTTCGTGATTTTTAATTGTCTCATGTAGTAATAAATTTTTGAATGCCCGAATTAGTAGCTTTTACTAATTTAGGGGGCGAAAGTACTGAGTTAATTCATTCCCACAAAATTTTTTTTTCAAGAATATAGACATGTACTCGCCTCTAGGCTTTCAAAGTGCTCAGCACTGAGTTAGTTAGCAAAAAGTCCATTTTGTCTCGAATGTAAATTTTTGGCTTCAAAACAGCACTCAATTGAGGTTAAGGGTCAAAGAGGCATAAACAAATCTGCCTATTGTTGGAGAGCCAAATGCCTCAATACGTTTTTGATCCAAGACATTGGAGGCACCTATTCTAATAGTAGTGTAATAGTCTTTCAATTCATAACTTAATTGGGCATCCAAAAAAGAGTATGAAGGGACAAGCCCGTCAGCAAAGGAACTTTGCCAATAGAATTCATCAACCCACTTGAAATTCAACCCAAAGCCAATGCCTTTCCAAGCATTATCATTTGATAGACCAATATTCACTTTATGTTCAGGCGTGTTAAAGCCAGGAATGATGTCTGAGCTTAAGCCTGCTGTATCCAGCTTTGCAAAAGTGTAATTTGCGCTTACCCTATAGTTTTTCTTTAAAAAGTAACCCAAACCAATTGTTAGTCCATAGCTTGAAACATCTTGTTCTGCGTTGACAGGGTATTGATACAACCGGTAGGTAGGGTTATTATCATTGTTTGATAATAAAGCATTCACGCCACTTTCCTCTCCTGCGACTGAGGAATCATTAAGCATTTGGTACACCCTGGCGTTGCCAATAAAGTTTTTATAAAGGTTATAGTAGAAAGTAACGTCTGTATAAAGTTTTTTGAAAATGACACCTCTGTAACCTAATTCCACCGATTGCACTTGTTCAGGTTTAATGGCTTCATATGACTTTGTTTCTAATAAACTAGGGTCAATTTCTCCTACCCAAGTGCCATTTGAGTCTACAGCTTCATATCGTTCGAAAAAATCAGAAACCGATTCTAATGAATAGGTATTCGAAACTCCATTTAAATTGCCTTCCAATTGAATTGGCCCCAAATCAAGTGAAAGATACTGATCTTGTAAGGTTGGAGCTCTAAAGGCCTGTTGTGCTGAAATACGAAAGGCATTTTCTTTGTATTTATAGATTGCCGATAACCTAGGGGAATATTGAATGGGATAGTTTTGATTTTTATCGACTCTGAATGATCCAATGACTTTTAGTTTTTCGTCTAACAACCACTTAGTTCCTTGAACATAAGCGCCAAACTCCCTCACAGTAATGTCTCTGTACTCGCCATCCAAATTGTTAGATCCATCAGCTAAAGTATCAAATGGATTGAGAAGTGTATCACTGAAAATAGTTCCGAAAGACCGAGGTTCATACTGCCTCATTGAAGCTCCAGAGATAAGATCGATATCAGAGAAACTGAAATTGTACTGTCCTTCGATATGGGTCAAATTTGAGCGATCCACAAACTTAGAACCAGTAATGAGATCAGGGTCATTCGTAATAACCCTATGGAGCGAATCAAATTTATTAGACCCGGCCTGGATGAATCCTGAAGAGGCGACTGCCAAGGCAGCTGCATGAGATTGTTCAGCATCATTTATATCAGCACCGTTTGAATAACCATTGGTTAGTGAATCCAAAGTGGTAAAGTATTGGCTTAAGTATTCAGCAGCATATTCAGCAATAGATTGCTTTGATATATTAATGCCAGTAAAAACGATGTCATATGAGTCTCCTGCATCCTCAAGTGTATTGTAGGCTTTTACGAAAAAGTTTCTTCCTGTAAGCTGAATCTTATTTTGAAAGAAATTGATATTGTTGATACTATATCGATTTGTTCCTTGGTAAATAGCAGTGCCGTTTCCATATTTAAATAGGTACTCGGCCTGTAGGTTTTTATTGAGTTTATAGTATAAACCAGTTCCAACCTTGATACTTTTGGTCACAGGATCAGCCAAATCTTGTTCCATATAACCTGGTGTATTCACTGTGATTTTTCCAGGATAAGCGCTGGGGTAGAACTTTAAAAAGGTGTTCAGGGCTAAAAAATCATCTCTTTCCTCAGCTGTTAGGGATTGATCAAATTGCTTCTCTACTACAATCTTAGTAAGATCAACTTCAGCTTCTAGATCTCCATATCTATTGGTTATTGAGTCTGTAGCTAACCAATCTGTTGCACTTAAGTATTCACCAAAGACCTTGATGCCCATTTGATTTTTCTTTCCGAAAGTTTTGGCCCACCTAAGCTGTCCATCAAAATAGTCCTGATTACCTCCTGTTATTTTTGCAGATATACCTGGATGCGTGAATGGATCTTTGGTTCTGATATCGATCACCCCCTGAAAAGCGTTCGGACCATAAAGCGCTGAAGCCGCACCGGAAATGATTTCTATTCTATCAATGTCCATATCCGCTGCACCTACAAGATTACCAATCGGAAAGTTTAACCCTGGAGCTTGATTGTCAATGCCATCTACATATTGAACAGTTCGAAAAGGAGATGTAGTATTGAAGCCTCTGGTATTTATTGTTTTTAGTCCCATACTACTGGTAACCACATCTACACCTTGTAGATTTCCAATGCTCTGATAAAAATCACCAGAACTTGCACTTTGTACTTCTTTTGAGTTTATTTTTTGGATTTCGCTCGGAGCTTCCATTACAGTTTCGCTCATTCTTGAGGCAGAAACAACATATTCTTTCCCAAGAATGGTCTGCTTGGAAAGCTTAAACTCCATTGATGTAGATTGTGGAGTGATTTTCTGAACAATGGCTTGATAACCCACAAATGAACAAATCAAAGTTAAAGAGTCTTTAGTTTCTGTATGATATTTCAAACTAAAGCTTCCATCCATTTTAGTGACAGTGCCTTGATTTAATTCTTGCAATATGATATTGGAAAAGGGTAATGCCTCTCCGGATTCACTATCCATTACTTTTCCGGATAGCATAAATTCGTTTTCTTGAGCAATTGCACTGAAAAATATCAGGCTGGTAAACGTTGTAAGAAAGATTCTCACAACGTGATGAATTTGTTGTCGCATGAAAATATTATTGAACGATTAATTTCTTGTGAATCGCCTCGCGGGTTTTTAAATCAACGATTTGAATGAAATAAGTCTGATTCTGGTAACTACTGAGATCTAGCTGGTAAGAATCCTGAAAGACATCTTGATGCAGCACTTTCCCCAATACATCTCTGACGATCAATTCGCACTTACTAGGTCTGTTGAGTAATATACTTGCGTGATCCACAGCAGGATTTGGAAAGACGGATGCATCAAAATCTACATTAATATCTCGAGTTGGTTCATTTCCTGTGAAAATCCAAGGATGTACATGGAATGGGAATTCTATGTTTGTTGAATTTACACCATAGTCGTTTGAAAAGGCAATACGCTGTACAGCAACTCTAGGGTACATCAATTGACCATCGTAGAAATAACCTTGTCCGTCATTAGGGTATCTCCTAAAAAAGTCACCATCTTCAATAGGAAGATTAGGGTTGGATTGATATCTAGGGTGATTACTACTGCTGATTAATACTTTCATTTTATGACCCTCCCCAAATGTATGGGCGATTGGCATGAGCCTGAATCTATACTCATACAGCGTTCCACTGGTGATGTTGGAAATTGGAGCGTTGTCATTTGGATTGTTATGAGCCAATGATCTGGCATAATCTCTGGCTCTGGCATTCACACCACCTTCCACAACGAAGAATTCTCTTCCATCCGGATATACGTCCAGTATTCTAACAAAAAAGTCAGTGTCGGTAGGGCCATCAAAGGTACCTGCCGGGTTTGATTTTGCCATAATTGTTGCTATGGGGTATCCAATTATTGAAAGTGAATCGGAAATACTTTCTGTTTCAAATGATAGCACACCCGGTCTTTTCATTGTGAAGGTGGAAAAATTTGGGTCTGCATAGTTCATTGGTCCCTGACTTCTTCTATCCCCTTGAGGAGTATTGACCAGCATATTCCCTCCTCCAACGGTCATGACAGGGTCATCTGGGTCGTGCACATAGGTCAGAAAGCCTTCGTTTTTTGTTGGTGTGTTGAAGTCAAGACTTCCGTCAGCATGCAAAAACATTTTAGTTTTATGTGTTAAATGATCGATTGGGAATACATCTGAGGATCCCCAATAATTACCAACTGTTTTTCCTGTATTGGCTTGATCGGCACTGTCATTTCCACAAACCCAAAAACGGACATTAGGAATGTCATTTTCAAAATCTGGTGTTTGTATTTGATCAATTGACACCCCTTCAAGACCTTCAAGAATTGGATCTCCGGTAGGAGGTATGAAACCTGTTGGAAGTGTAATCTTGGCCGTTTGGCCAAAAAACTTGAATTCCGCTTTGATATTATCAATAGGGCCTGTGCCATTCAAAAAGTTGAATAGTTCAGGAAGTGTCATGACAAAATCTTCAGCTGGAAGTCTGATTTGCACATTGCTTCCAATAATATCGTTCCATCTATTTGATTCTGGTATTATGTATTTGGGCTCTCCAATTTCATTGTGTTTGTTATGATTAAGATTATATCTAAACCAGGTAACAATCTCTGATTGAATCAATTCATCCAATGGTAAATCATCTAAATCTATGTCTTCAAAGG
>JALEGO010000577.1 GCA_022763165.1 Flavobacteriales bacterium | reverse complement strand
TTGCGTTCATTTATTGATTCATTAAAAGCTTCAAAGGTTACCTACGATTTCAGACCAGCGACTCATCAATAAGTCTGTATAGAGCTTTTGATCTAATCCATATGAACCCAGAGCAAATCCATCATTCCACTCAACAAGAGCTGTTTTTCCTCCCTTTAAGACTCCAAAGTCAATGCCGTAAGCATCAGTTTTTTCCTCAGAATTTTCGAAGATTTCTAGTGCCTCTTCAACCTTTTGAGTATTCAATTTGACTGCAGGGTTACCATCATAATGTTGAATTCCTACAATCTTCCCTTTATTAACAAATATTCGGTACTCACTCACCCAGTCTACTACTGGAGCACAATATAGTACCGTTTTTCTTGAGACATCAAGGTTAAAAAGTTGAGAGCTTGTGTTTAGGATAAAACCAGTGAAAAGCTTTGCTTTATTCTTGGGTTTGATGAAGATATTTCCAATTTCTTCTGTTTGAGCATTTTTGATGAGCGTTCCGAGTTTAATTTCCCAGACATCCCTGTAAAGATATTCTCTCAAGCACTTCGGATAAGATTCGAATATTTTGCGATATCCAATCTTTTTAAGGACCGAATATATAACAGCATTGTCTCCAACAACCAGTGTTTCTTTGTCGATCTTGATCTGATTCCGACTAAGTCTTTTATAAGTAAATAGTTTGCAAGGGATGCCCATTTGATCCAAAACTTCTTTTACCATTTGGTGCTCTGGCTCTATCTTGCCATTTCCATATTCATGTATGTAAGCTTTGGAGAACAATTAATGATTTAATACACTATTCTTCTTCTTCAGAAGGAATTCTTTCAAAATTTAAGTCTTCAAAGTCAAAACTAAAGTCGATGTCTGGCGCAATGCCTTTCATTCTGAGGCCTTCGGCCATGCCTTCCTCATCCAGTTTAAATATGGCGAAAGCATCCGCCTTCATGTCTTGATATTCCCATTTAATGGCAAAGCTATTGGCTTTATAATAAAACATTTCACCATTCAGCTTTGGCTGTCTCTCACATTCAAACCATAATTTTTTATTCTTTTCCAGTACATTGACCTTACCAAACCATGGATCTTTATAAGTTCCGATGTAGTTTTTCTTATCCAAGTTTTTACGATTCGCCTTTTTCACTGTTTCCCAAACCGCTGTTACGATAGAATCTGATTTTGACTTTCTTTTTTGAAGTCTCTCATTATACTTATGAATCCAATCTTTAGGTTCTAAACCTATATAAGCATCGACTATAGCATTCGTCACAGCAGTAAAGACATATGCACCTCCCGGTTCTGTATTTGTCAATACAACAACACCCATGTTTTGATCGGGAATAAGAACTGTCTTTGAGAGCATACCTGGAAGTCCCCCAGTATGAGAAACGTGCATGTTGCCGCGAACATCCTTTAAAAACCAACCTAAGCCATAGCCAGCAAAATGGCTGTTGTATCGTTCCTCATTTCTTGCATTTAAGGAGGTATGTATCTTCCACATTTCTTGATGTTGTTTTTTCGAGAAAACTTCATTTTCAAGACTATCTCCATATTTTCCTTTGTTCAATTGTAACTTCATCCATTTGGATAAATCATTGACATTGGCAAAAATACCGGCAGCCGCTCCATTAATCATTTCTTGATAATTTGGTAAGGCTTTGAGCTCTCCCTGTTCTACCGTATGTGGCGATGCTAGATTGCTTTTATCGATCATTTTGGATAGTGCTGTATAGGAGCTTTCAATTCCAATAGGTCGAAAAATCTTCTGTTCAACAAAATCTTCCCAAGACATGCCACTGACCCTTGAAGTTAGCTCTCCTGCCACCAGATAAAGCAGGTTGTCATAGTCAAATTTGGTTCGGAATGCGGACTCTGGCTTAAAATGTTGAAAGCTTGAAAGTAAATCCCTCATTGTAAAGTCAGAACCATCAGGGAAGATCATCAAGTCTCCTATGCCTAATCCTAACCCGCTTCTGTGGGTGAGTAAATCTTGAATGTTAAAATTTTCTGTGACATAGGAATTATACATTTTAAACTCCGGAATATGATCCACAACACGGTCTGTCCATTGAATTTTTTCTTCATCAACCAAAATGGCTAAAGCAGCACAGGCAAAAGCTTTGCTATTTGAAGCGATAGCGAAATTGGTGTTTTGATCCACTTTTTCCTTTTTATCAATATTCTTATAGCCATAACCCTTACTATGAATGATAGAATCATCTTTAATCACTGCCACAGCTACTCCAGCAACATTAAAAGTATCCATGGCTGCTTTTACCAAAGAATCAATTTGTTTTTCACTCAAAGGGTTTTGTGCACTAATGTCAAGAGACATTGACATCAAAAGGAACAAGAGGGGAAGGTAGTTTTTCATCTTACAAAGATGAGAAATAATGCCTAAAATTTAGATAAACCTACCTTAAGGCTCATAGAGCTTGAAATTCGGATCGTTGTCATAAGCTGAGTCTATTTGAACGAGCCGTTCTAAAGTTTTGGTGAAAAGTAAAAAGAGTTGAAGCAGCGTTTTCTTGTCTTTGATCAATCCGCTGCAGCTGAAATATAGGAGGTCCACATTCGGAGGGTATTCTGGTCCAAAGACACCTTCACTATCCTTAATTTCAAGATGCACCTGAGGTTGTTGGATAAAAAGTTCCTTGAGTCTTTGGTCATTTAGAAATACTTTGATTCTGTCCTCTGAATTACTTTTAATGACAAACTCTTTGTCAAAAAAGTCATCTCCTATAATAATATCTTGCATGCCAAGGAAACGACCAATTCCACTGAAGATAGTCTCCTTGTAAATGGTAAATTCAAAACCATCTTTGTTAATGAATGGAGCCCGCATTCTGGTATAAGTCCTGCGATTTTTACCGGAACCTGTTGTGTAAGTATCTAAAATGAGTTCCCACTCTTTATGCTTGTACCTGAGCAAATCAACCTTCCAAAAGCCTCGATCTATGAACTCTCCTCCAATATCATTTGCGATTTGACCCCAGATTTCATCTTTAGATGGTCCGAAAAGTGCTCGTAAAATGCTCATATTTAGTTCTTAAAATTCATGACAGAGTTGTTTAAACTTCTGCTGCCAAGCAATATTACCATATTGATTTCCAATTCTAATTAAAATGAGTTGTTTTTTAGGGCATACGTATAGATATTGTCCCTTATAACCCAATGCCAGAAAATTGACTGCTTGCTCATGACTCTGAAGGGGAGTATCCAACCACCAATGAAGACCATATAATCTATTTTTATGCTCTTTTTGGAAAGTAGTTGAAGCTTTTATCCAATCAGCTGAAACAATTTGGTTATCCTGCCAAGTTCCGTTCTTAAGGCAAAGTCTACCAATTTTAGCAAAATCTCGAAGTTTTGCATTGAAGCAACAAAAGGATTTTTCTCTTCCATCTT
>JALEGO010000576.1 GCA_022763165.1 Flavobacteriales bacterium | reverse complement strand
TTACACTGGCCAAATGTTGATTCATCATAATATTGGACATAGTTATTTCGGCATATAACAGTGAAATTAGATGAGAAGTCAACTGCAGTTAATTGATCTACTCCTGTAGCCGAAAGGTTAGATGGTGCCCAAAGGTTGTTTCTGTCTGCAATAGTAGAATTGAGAGCTGCAATCATTCTATCAGCTTGACCTTGGGTAAACATATTAGTACAAAATGAGTATTCCATATAATTTTGCACATTGTCAAGGCTACCGCAGGAAGTACCGCTCAAGTTACAGGTAGTCCAACCAATGGTTTCGGGCGTATCTTGAACCTGATCGTCCATGTTACAGTTAGAAGCTTGACCAGGATCGTTTGACCATCCCCAATTGTGCATTAAATTCAACCAGTGACCCACTTCGTGGGTTAAGGTAGTTCCTTGCAATGTGTTGTATAGAACAAATATTGCATCATCCATTGGTCCTACAGTTCCCGGGAGATAAGTAAAACCCCCAACTCCTTGTCCAAGATTATCAGCTGTATACACATTCATATACATGTGTCTTGGCCATTGGATTCCTTGAATATTAGGTTGAGTTCCACTTGTGAATTGATCTCTTGTGATACCAGTGGTTGGATTACCACTAGGGTCCAATGTGGCTAGCCTAAATTCAATTCCCGCATTCCCAACAATACTTTTGAATTCTGGTACTACTGAAACAGTATCAGGGTTCAATCCATTGAAATTTTGATTCAATAGTTTTATCGCATCATGCACTTGCTGATCCGAAATGTTTTCTGGACCGTTATCATGTAGTATGTGGAAAACGACAGGAATTACGAATTGACAACTTCCTGATTGCCTGGAAGAATTAGCAATAAACTGTTTTGTGAATTTTTCAAGGTCTTCTTGATTTTTAAGAAATTGATCCTTTAACTCAGGATGTGCTTCCAAATATTCTTTTTGCTTTTTGACTTGGCTGCAAGGTTCTGTGTTTTGAGCATGGTAAGAAAAGGAAAGTGTGAAGAGCCCTAGTATCAATATAGTTTTGTTCATGCCATTAGGTTTAGTAAAAGTTAGTTTTTGAGCAGTTTTAATCTTTCTTCCTCATGTCCATTTTCAATGGTAATGAAGTATAATCCAGATTTTAATAGTTTAGTATCAATCGTAATATTGTGTAAACCAGCGTTAAGGTATTTTGTTTGCCATAAATTTGTAACATGCTCACCAAGAGCGTTGAAAATATTTACGCTGATTGTCTCGTCTCGCCTCAAATTAATCTCCAATACTGAGCTTTCAGAACTTGGATTCGGATATAAACTGGTTGTGAAAGAAGCCGAAATTTCATCAATACCAACTCCATTTGCGCTTACTGTGAAGTCCCAAGAGTTGCTCCAGTTTGATGGTGAGCCTCCTGTAATTGATCTTACTCTCCACCAATATTTTTGACCATGGGTCAATCCACTTGTCTCAAATTCAGTATCAGAATTAGCTGGATCTACTCCTATGTAGTTAGTGGTTCCAGTGATTACTCCTCCTGAATTAAAGCCCGGAGAGACATCAATTTGATATTCATATTGATCAACATTTTTGACCGCTTTCCAGTCGATGGTGACATTGTCAGCAACATTCAAAGCGCCATCATCTGGCAAATGCAGAACAGGATCAGCCTTGAAAGTTCCATCAATTTGAATATTGTCTATATATATATTATTTCCACCTTCAGAGTAAAATGTAAATTTCACCGCAAAGCCTTCATCGAAATCTGGAGTAAAAAGCGTCACAGATTCATTTGCCCATTCTTGACTACTAGGTACAAAACTTGAAGTTTTTGGAGTGGCTGTGGCCATATTACTACCGAGAAGTACACCTCTAGAGTTCCAAGTTTGTCCACAATCCGTTGATATGGAGATTTCCAATCTATCTTGCTCACTCCCTGTAACCTGGGCGTAGGCATAATCGAATGAAATGAATCCCGCTGACAGTACGCTTAGGTCAAATGTTTCACTGATAAACTCATCTTTAGAACCGATATCTGCTCCAAAATTGTTCAGATAAATGCTTGCTGAACCTGAGTTTGCAGCAGCGAATGACTGTTCCCAAATTTTGCTATCCTCTGGATAACCATCGCGTTCCCATGTAAAGTTAGGAATACTTGAGCCTTCAAAATCCTCACTGAAGGGGATATATCTGCCAACACCATTGTGCACACGCATAAAACCGTTCTTGGTTTCGGTGACAGTGTTGGTACCATCACCAACAGTTAGTGTCACATCTACATAACCATTGGCATTAATGGTAAGGCTAGGGTTTTCAATTGAAGTGGAAGATGGGGTACCAACGCTGAAGGACCAGTTCCAAGTTGTAGGGTTGTTATATGAGGCATCAGAGAAGTTAACAGTGCTTCCTGAGCACACGTTTTTATAATCAACTTCAAAATCGCCTTGACATAAATGATTTGCATCTAAACCTGTTGCAGTGAGGTTTGAGGAAGACCAAAGGTTATTTCGACTTGCTGTTCCTGATGTTATTGCACTACGCATTCTTGTCACTTGACCCATGGTAAACATCCTTGTGCAAGAGGCATAGTCCATGTAGTTTTGAACATTGTCCAAAGAACCGCAAGTTACGCTAGCAGTATTACAAGAGCTATTATTTCCAATTGTAACTGGGGTGTCGTTTACAAAATCACCATTTGGGTCATTGCAATTGTTGGGGTCACCAATGCCACCTTGATTTCCCCAAGGGTGATAAATGTTTAAATAATGTCCTGCTTCATGCGTTAACGTACGACCATCATCATTGGAAGTTCCAATAGTCCCCATATAATTATGTGCGATCATGATACCATCTACAGAAGGGTCAGCTGCTGCCAAAAAAGGAAAGTACGCATATCCAGATGTGATACCTCCACTGCCTCCATTATCAATGGACTTAACCACCCAAATATTGAGATATTTATTTTGAGGCCATTGATTGAGCTTTGCATTGTCATGCGCGTTTGTAGTTAATGAGGTTAGGATACGGTCAATTCCATTTGTGCAATTACCATTTGGATCCTTTTGAGCAAGTTTGAATTCTATTTCTGCGTCATCAGCAATGCCCTGAAAAGAGGATACCACTTGGCTTATGTCAGCATTTTGCTTTCTGAAGTCTTCATTTAAAACCCTTAATCCATCGTGAATTTGTTCATCAGAGATGTTTTCTGATCCGCATTCATGAAGCACATGCACTACTACAGGCACCGTATAGACAACACCACTTTTAGCAAGGTCCTGCGCGGTGTGCTGCTCAAGTTTTAATCTATTTTGTTCAATTATTGGTATAAGGTCCGGATGCTCATCATAAAACCTTTGAGTCATTTGGTACTGACCACAAGTCTCCGTGGTTTGGGAATTAGCATATTGCGAAAAAATAATAACGCATAAAAGTGTCTTAAGAACGTTTACATTCTTTACAATCCCTATCATTCTCATCAAATTTAGAAGACGGCAAGGTATAAAATTTATTTCATGAAGCTTGTCTTCTACTATACATACGTAAATATATAGGGAAGGGCGCCAGCCAAAAGGAAAAATGTTAAATTTACAATGAAATTAAGCACATGATCTTTCTGACAATAGAAGAAGCAATAGCGCAAACAGGCAAGAGCGAGAGTACCATTAGGAGGTTAATAAGGTCTTTAAGTAATACGGATGAAAAGAAGTTTTTGAAAAAAGAGCGCCTTGCAAATGGTGGCTATAAGTATAGAATTAGCAAAGAGTTTCTACAAGAGAAATACGGAAAGTTGAATGCGGCTAAAGAAACTCCAAAAAAAGAAAAGCCTGTTAAAAAGAGGTCCAATGATCCCGCGCCAAATACTGATATTACCAACTTGGATATAGCTCTTCAATATATCGAGAGTTTAGAAAGACAAATAAGAGTTAAGGATACTCAGTTATTGGAAAGAGACAAGCAAATCTCCGAATTAATCGATAGAGACAGAGAAAGTAATATTCTTCTGGACAAAATTAACGATGCTTTGATCAAATATCGAATTCCAGAGATGCTTGAGGCGCAAACGGTCTCTTTTGATGAAGCTCCTGAGGATATTGATGAGCCGGAGTCTAAGAATAAGAAGAAAAAGAAAAAGGCCAAAAAGTCTGAAAAAAAAAAAGATCAAAAAGATCTGGTTTCAAATCATAAACCCTTAGCCGAGGATGATACCGCACCCTTTTCAGAATGGCTAAATCATCTGAGTTAATTGGTTGAGAAGATCATTTTAGAATTATCACAATCTTTTTCAAGAATTGAACTTCCTGGTGAGGAGGCTCATTCAAAACTCATTCCCTCCAATCGAAAGAAAGTAAGGGAAAACTTAAGTAAAGATCCGGAAATACTTCGAAATGCGAGGGAGAGTGCAGTCTACATTCTAATTTTTTTTGATGAGGTTTATAAGTTTTATCTGATCAAAAGACCTCCATACGAAGGCGTTCATAGTGGTCAAATAGCTTTGCCTGGGGGTAAGACCGAACCAGAAGATACTTCTTTGGAACAAACAGCGATGCGGGAGATGTCAGAAGAATTGGGGATTTCAGATGGCTATTCACACTTAGGAGCACTTTCTCCATTGTATATTCCACCCAGTAATTTTCTTGTTTATCCTTTTGTTGGAATATGCGATTTCGCTCCTGTAGTCAACCCTGATCCATACGAGGTGGATCAAGTCTTTGCGGTATCAATAGATGAATTAATTCGTGCAGATATAAAGGATGCCGTGATCAAAAAGGATGAATCCATCAAATATAGGGTTCCCAGTTTTGAGTTCTCTAATCATGTCGTTTGGGGAGCCACAGCAATGATTCTGAGTGAATTTCGGGATATACTAATGAAGTTAGAAAAGCGTTAATTGTTCTATGTCAATCAACAAGTTCTTCTTATTCTTCTATATACAGTTAAAGTGGAAAAGATTGAACAGAATCATTAAAGAAAGAGGAATGCACCCGTTTATTGGGTTGCCTATCATTATTGCGGTCTTTTTAGGAGCTTCGCTTTTGATTTTTGAAAAGTTGAACAATGGTCAATGGTTTTATGTTTTGGCTTCTTGGTTTTGCCTAATTAGGATGTATTCCAAGTCGCAGAAGTCATTGCTGAAAATAGCGTTACATCCGCAGAAGTTTAGATTGTTAAAAATGGTAGAACATTTTATTGTTCTGGTGCCTTTCGCAATATTCATGACCTTTAAAGGCTTCCATATACCAACAGTTGTGATGTTTTTAGGTGGTTGTTTTTTAGCTCAAATCGATCCCAAGATGAGTGGAGGCTTTGTCTTTAAGACTCCTTTCTGGAGAAGACCTTTTGAGTGGATAGCCGGCTTTCGCAGGTTCCTTGGCCTTTTAATTCCAATCCTTGCCATTTTGGTTTTATCCAAGGTTCATAACAATCCAAATCTTGGTCTATTCGGTCTCGTTATAATGTTCTTTGCCTTCTTTAGTTTTTACAGCGGTCAGGAAGATGAATATTTTGTGTGGTCTTTTCATAAAAGCTCAAAATACTTTTTAAAGAATAAAGCGCTGGTTGCAGCCAGGCATTCATTCTTCTCAAGTATTTCTTTAGTCATTGCTTTGATCATAATGTTTCCTTCACAGTGGTTTGCCCCAATTATCGTTTTGATTTGGGGGTTTTTAGCCTTGACTCTAATCATCTTTTCAAAATACTCATCTTACCCGAATCAACTGAATTTACCAAATGCTATCCTTGTGGGACTGAGTATTGCACTTCCTCCCTTGATGATCTTGACTATTCCATATTATTATCAAAAATCTATTAAGGAACTTAGTTATTTGCTAAAT
>JALEGO010000575.1 GCA_022763165.1 Flavobacteriales bacterium | reverse complement strand
TTTTTGGTCGCAGATCTTCTCGTACGCAGTTTGAATCAGTTGAAAGCGTTCTTTAGCATTCTTTTGATGGACCTCACCCAAATGCGCCACCTTATCCGGATGATATTTTTTTACAAGAGACCTATAAGCTTTTTTAATCTCTACTTCCGCAGCTGTGCGACTAATTCCCAGGATTGTATAAGGGTCGGCTTTCGATTTTGACCTGGTGCTTTTACTTTGATGCGACTTTGATTTAGATTGGCCGGATTGTGAACCCTTTGAGCTACTGTATCCGGAACTTGATCCATATATGCTGCTCAACCTTTTATAGTCACTAATTGAAATTCTTAAATACCTGGAAATTAAGTGTATGATATTCACTTCAGATTGATCAACATGATCATCTGCCTTGGAAATACCAAATAAATATTGCAAAAGTAATACTCTTTCTGGGTAGTTCATTTCAGACCTGAGCTGCTCACAAATGGCGCGTATAGGAATGTCTCGCTTAATAGACTCCTTTATCACCTGCAGTAACTCAACGGCAGCTTCGGATCCAACCGTCTTATTAAGGTGAGACTTGACATAATTCAACTCTGATTTTAAAACCTTCCCATCCGCCTTCATCACTGCTGCTGATAAAATCGCGAGACTAACATTAAAATCGCCTGCATAGGTCCGTTTTTGTTCCCAGTTTGATTGCGTCTCTGAAGATCCCAACTTCAATACATTTTGATGTTCGTCAATTAGTGCACCAACAATAAAACCTAAAAATCCCCCCACCGGGCCAGCCAATGCCCAACCTATACCTCCTGCAATCAATTTTGCAATCTTCAATTTCATCTTTCAATCTATTTATATCTCTAAAATATTGTTTACCAATGCAATGTATAGTTTTCTCCCTAAGCTTGAAGTATTCCGTCAAAATTGCGAAATTTGTGGATTCTATGTCAAATATATTTGAGATTATTGAACCATTCAATCCGCTTGTCGAAGAGTATTACTTTTTGACTGATCATGATCTTAAGTATCAAGTTAAATTTGGTAGAAAGAAAAACGACCTTTCAGCGGTTACTGTTGTCTTTGGAGTGTTGAATGAAGAGTTTGAAGGAGATGAATACGTGGAAACGAACAAAGGCGATATGTTTCGTGTTATGAATACGGTTGTGGAAGTAGTTAGACTTTTTTCTGAAAAAAATGATTATATCAGGTCTTTTGAATTTACTGGAGAGCCAAGAGAAAATGAAGATATGTCAAAGCCTACTGCTCGATTAAAATTATTTCATCGGTTTGCTGAAAGATATGCCAAAAACCACGGCTGGAAGGTACTTGTCGATAAAAATACCATTGTGGTGAACCGCTAACATGATTCATCCTTCAATTTTTAATTAGGGGATATTATATTTTGACAACTGAAGTATTCTTCTTATATTTCAGAATAATATTTCTTTAAGCTTTATACCTCGAAAGCAATTTAGATGTTGTTAGATTGGTTATGAGTCACTTTACATTTACCACTTACCGAATTTGATTTTATCAACCGCTCAGGGTTATAAACCGTGAATAAAGTACTTGCTTCAATCTTTACACCAAATTTAACGCTCGACAACTGATTAAAATGAATAGACTTTTTACAACAACGCTCTTTAGTTTTTTAGTGATTTCTTGTTATGCTCAAACAGCCTTCGTTCAGTTCGGATCGACTTGGAAATATTTAGACGATGGCAGCGATCAGGGAACAGCATGGTATGGCACAAATTTTAACGATGCCAGTTGGTCAGCAGGAAATGCCCAATTGGGCTTCGGTGACAATGACGAAAATACGGTGGTAAACTCGGGTCACCTAACTTATTATTTTAGGCAGGAATTCACAGTGGCAAACCCAAGCTTATATAACAGTGCAGAAATTGATTTGATATATGATGATGGCGCTGTTGTATACATAAATGGTATAGAAGTGGATAGAGTCAACATGGGAAGTGGTGTTATTACTTACCAAAGTCCGGCCAGTTCCAATTCTGGAGATGATGCTAGTCATATCAATAACGTAACCAACAATTTGGTTACGGGAACCAACGTCATAGCAGTTGAAGTTCATAACAGATCGACTGGCTCTAGCGACATCAGTTTTGATTTGAAACTCAGTGGTTCTTCAACCGTCTCAAATCCCGCAAATTTGGAAAGAGGACCATACTTGCAATTAGGTACTCCAACATCAATGAGAGTCAAATGGAGGACTTCTAACCTCACAAGCTCAAAAGTGATATATGGTACTGACTCAACAAATCTAAATTTAAGCGTTGTGGACAGCTCAAACAAAAGCGACCATGAATTAGAATTAACAAATCTACTGCCCTACACCAAATATTTCTACGCTATAGGCTCTCTTTCTGATACCATCTTCGGTTACCTGGATTATTCCAATTATTTTTATACTTCGAGAACCACCGGAGATAAATCTCCAATTAGAATGTGGGTTCTAGGGGATGCGGGGACAGCCAACAGTAATCAAAGAAACGTAAGGGATGCATACTATAACTACGCTAATGGAGACTACACTAATTTAGTCTTACAACTTGGAGATAACGCATATTCCGATGGCAAAGATTCAGAATATCAAGACGCCATGTTCGAAAATATGTATGAGGACATTTTAAGACAGACGGTTTTTTGGTCTACGATCGGTAATCACGATGAGCATAGCGTCAACCTCAACAGTCAAACCGGTCCTTACTTTGACATTTACTCATTTCCAAAGAATGCAGAAGCTGGAGGGGTAGCTTCGGGAACCGAAGAATACTACTCATTTGATTATGGTAATGTGCATTTCATTGTTTTAAGTTCTGAAAATGGAGATCTAACGCCAAACGGAACTATGATGACGTGGATGAATAATGATATTAACAACACCACTCAGGATTGGATCATAGCGTACTGGCATCACCCTCCTTATTCAAAGGGATCACATGACTCGGATGTTTCTTCTAGAGAAACTAAGATGAGGGAAAATGCCCTTCCCATATTGGAAGCTGCAGGTATCGATCTTGTGCTAAACGGCCACAGTCACTCTTACGAAAGATCGTACTTAATCAACGGACATTACGGACAATCATCAACATACAACACTTCACAACATGAATTGGATGGGACAAGCGGAGAACATAGTATTGACTGTTCCTATTTAAAAACTTCAACTGGACCTGATGCTGGAAAAGGAGCCGTTTATGCTGTTGCTGGCTCATCAGGTAAGACATCTGGAGGAAGTTTAAATCATGCCGTCATGTATATGGGGGTTAGCGACTTAGGCTCGGTTGTCATTGATGTCGAAGACAATAGAATGGATGTCAGATTTTTAC
>JALEGO010000574.1 GCA_022763165.1 Flavobacteriales bacterium | reverse complement strand
ACCACACCGCATCAGGAATCCTTTTGAGTTTCTTTCCATCCAAAATGCTCAACTTGGTTACGTTAATGAACTTATCTAGATGCTCAAGATCACTAAAATCCTTGATCTCACTTAAAAAAATGCATAGATCCTTTGGAGTTTTGGGATTTTTCAAAGCTTTATAGAAGTCATAATGTGTTCTCATAGCGATAAGATTATCGGGTTGTTATCGATTAACATCCTCCAGAGGTGAATAAAAATACTGGTTTTGCTTTACCCGGTATTTGGAACGATGACTGAATACCTGTTGGACTTAAAAATGTTTCAATTTGATACTTTTTAGACTCGGCATAAGCCAGTTTTGCAGAAAGCTTTTTGATTTCTTTTTGAATTGAAATGGAAGTCCATCCCCATGAACAAGAATTACAAACACTCCCCCATATTTCTTTGCGCGCAATCTCGTTGACCTCTAATGTGTCAAAATGCTCAATGATTTGATTTAGAACACATAAAAAACCATCCTGAGAAGCGTAGTCAGGATGTCCCGTGTTGATATATACTCCGTTTTCATAAGTCAAATTTGGGAAATAGTTTACCGTATTTTCGTCATAACAGATCCAACAGGCTTCAGCATTTGTGGTATCAAAGTACCGCTCGACAGTTGATATATTGCGATTTGAGTCAAACTCCTCCCTAATAAAAACATATTGATAACCAGCATTTTTCAAAGAATCTAACCTTTTATAGAAATGGCCTTTCATTCTATTTTCAATAATTTCTTTAAATGAATTGATGTGGTTTGCCTCAACTGTTGACAAAATTGACATTTGACTTTTCATTACAAGGTTTGATTGGGTCTCTTGATTTTGGAAAGCCAGTACTAACGCTAGGATAAGGAGGTATTTCAAATTGCGGTATTTTTAATGTGAAAACGTGAATTCGTTGAGTCCGTTTATCATTATGCAGAAATCAACTTTTTATGTCGAACGCACCAATCTACAACGGCTTCAGAAATAGCATAATGTGGTGATGAATTTTTATCAATAGGAATCTTATTGAAATGTGTTAATTCCTTTAAAGCAGTTTTTAAAATCTTGTTTTCTGAATCTGAGAATGTGCCATCTAACAGATTGCTTCTTAGATAATCAACTAATCCGATGAAGCGCTCTTTATCTCCCCAATTCATATTGCCATTTCTAAATGCTTCATCAGTAAGTTTTCCAATGCATCTCAGCAATTCACCTTGAACTGAACTGGCGTTGCCACTCGGAGGAACCAGTTCTTCCCAAAGATCGTTGTATACTTTTTTCCAGTTATACTCCTTGGTTAAAGCTTGCAGTATTTTGGATCTTTGAGGTGCTTGATAACTTAGGTCCTTAGCATTTTCATTCGAGAATTCGGCAAAAATCTTTAAAAGTTCACTGTCATTAGTTCTTTCCGCCAGGGCAACTGCGCTCAGGCCTACTTTTGTTTTAGAATGGGGGTTGGCGCCTAATCTAAGCATTTTATTGACGACTTCAATTTTATTGGGCCACCTTTCCATTGTGATTTTAAATAGTGGATCATTTCCAAACGAGTCAACTTGAGAGCAATCAGCATTTGCCTCAAGGATCATATTCACTATTTCATGATTGCTGTTGGATATAGCCCAATGGAGTGCTGTTCCATCCGGATTTAGATTGACATTTGCGCCCAAATTAATCAACAACTTTGCAGATGCGACAAAGCCCAAGGCGGCAGCGTGCATCAATGGAGAGGCACCATCCTTAATTTCATCAATGTCCTTTCCCTGATCGTAGTAGGCCTGGATATATTCAGTGTCGTTAATTCGCACCGCAGAATGTAAACCATGATCTGCGAGGGGTTTTGCTCCATTGTCCAGCAATATGCCTTTCATCTTGAGATCATTTTCTTCGATTGCGCTTCTGAGTGGAGTAGGGACACCTTTTGGAGGAATCTCGGTTGGACTACCTAGTTGCATCAATGTTTCTGTTGCTTTGTAAAATTTTCCCCGCACAGCTTCTAAAAGCGGGAAGTTGTAGTAAGAAACATCATTAGACAACGGAAGATTCATTGTGTTTAACAATTCAATCACTTTATGATTTCCACCTCTTGCTGCGAAAAAATAAGCATCACAGCCATATTTAGATTTGTTAGAAACATCTGCACCATTATCAATCAAGAGCTCGACCAACTCGAAATTTCCACTGGAAAGGGCTGAGAGAATAGGAGTCATTGATGCATCATAAAACCTTATGCTTTTCTTGACTTTAGTAGCATCATCTATCTTGCAATTGTTTTCAATTAAGAACTTTACTACGTCCAAGTGCCCTCCTAAAGCAGCTAGGTTCAAGGGACTGGCTCCAACGCCATCCTTTGATTTCAAATTCGGTTTAAAGTCATCGAGTATTTTTAAGGCCTCTAGATTTCCAAGAGAAGCCGCGAAATGCACGGGGGTGCTGCCCTTATCAAAGTTTAGGTTTTTCCATTCTTCTCTATCATCTGGAAAGAAAAAATCTCCTGCAATAAAAACCCTTGAATCCTTTGGGCGTTGACCGACAATCATTTTTGAGGTTTTTTCAAAACCTTTT
>JALEGO010000573.1 GCA_022763165.1 Flavobacteriales bacterium | reverse complement strand
GCGGAGCGGGTCTGGGTGCTGGACCCCATTGACGGCACCGCCGCGTTCATCACCGGCATGCCGGTCTTTGGAACGCTCATCGCCCTGGCCGAGGCGGGTCGGCCCACGCTGGGCGTGCTGGAAAGGAACGCAAGATATCAAAGTATTTGGTTTATTGTGTGATGATATTGACAGGAAATGTTTCCGATTCCCGTGCAGTACTTAATCTAACATAATAGAGACCAGTTCCATACGGTGACAAATCAATGGTCTGCAAGATTGCAGTTGCATCCCTATAGTTCACGGTATGTACATTTTGACCAATGGCATCAAATACCTGAATTTCTAGTCCGGTAGGAGTACCAAAATTGCCCGAAATACTTACTTCACCGAAACTTGGGTTTGGATAAACCGTTATTTGCTCACTTAAACTTTGCCCCCCAACTGAGGCAACAGCTTGCACAAATATCGTTAGCGTATCCGTTGAGAAACAAGAACCGAGTTGTGCCCGGAGTACAGCATCAAAAGAACCTACACTATTGTATGTGTAGCTTGCTGTTCCAAGCCCTCCATTGTAATCATAAACACCATTGCCATCAAAATCCCATTGATAAGAAGAACCTACAGAACCCAAGTTTGAAAAATTCACTGTTGCACCTGATGATAAGTATACAATATTTTTGTCTGAGCTTGCATTTGCCACAGGAGCGGGTAAAGCAACATCAATACTCACAGAAACAGGTTGACCTGCGCAATTTCCGTTATATCCAACAACGGAATAATTGCTAAACCCGTTAGGAAATACAGTTATCGATGGACCATTTCCAGATCCTGGGACATTCCAAACGTAAGACTGTGCACCTGAAGCTGATAATAGAACGGGCATGCCAGGGCATGCTGCGCTATCTGGATTTGCCTTAATAGTGACTGTTGGTGGGCTATTTACCTCAACCTGTATATTTTCAATTTCAGAGCATCCAAAACCATCTGAGATCGTTACTGTGTAAGTGGTTGTGGTTGGTGGACTGACACTAATTATATTTGCTGTAGATCCATTACTCCAACTATAATTTCCACCTCCAGAAGCAAACAAAGTCACTGAGTCACCAACACAAATAGACTTGTCACCACTTGCATTCGCATTTATCCCTCCTTCATTTCCTACAAACACTGATAGCGTATCGCTGCATCCGGTAGCGTCTGAAATGATCACATCATACACATCAGGATCAAGTCCTGTTGCAGTAGCTGTAAGACCTACTTGAATTCCGTTTGAATTTATCCAAGAATAGGAATAAGGAGCCGTCCCTCCTGTGGCATTAGCTGTTGCAGACCCATTGGAATTGTTACAAGTAGCATCGGTGACTGAAGAGCTCATGATCATGTTTTGACTAGAATTAATCAATACCTGTTCTATGCTCACGCAACCTGCTGCATCCGTAACACTAGCATAGTATGTTCCAGGACAAAGACCATTTATATTTGTACCAGAAGCGCCATTAGACCAGCTATATGAGTATGGAGAAGTCCCACCCTGACCAGAAACTGATGCACTTCCATCACAAGAATTAGAACAATTTGTATTCACGCTTGATGCCTGAGAGCCCAATCCCCCAGCATTGTTTACAGTATAACTAGCAACAATTTGACATCCCCCAGCATCAGTTAGTGTAAGGTCGTAATTACCAGTGGCCACATTTGTTAGATTGGCTGCATTTGAGCCATTAGACCAATTGTAAGTATATGGAGACGTACCTCCAGAAACATTTAACAAAACAGCTCCATCATTTCCACCCCCACAACTGGCATCAACAATTGAGTCAGAGATAGCAGGTTCATTGCTTACAAGCGTTACACTAAAGGTCTTAACACAATTATTATCATCAGTCACCGAGACAATGTAAACTCCTGCAGCGAGGTTATTAACCGTTTGTGAAGTGGCACCATTAGACCAAGCATATGTAAAAGGCGCAGCTCCACCCGTAGTGCTTGCAGTTACAGAGCCATCCGCTTGTCCACAGGATGGATCACTTGAAGTTGCTGTAACCCCAAAACCGGCACATGGCTGTGATGAAATTACATTTACCTGCTGGGTCAATGAACAAGTACCAAAGGCGTTTGTAGCTATTAAAGTTACATCGTAAGTTCCAACTGTATTGAATGTGATGTTAGTGGGGTTTTGAGTCCCTGCTGTTCCCGGATTACCACTGTTAAAAGTCCATGACCAACTCGTTGGAGCATTGCCTGATTGATCTGTAAAATCAACAGTACCACCTTGATTCACAGTGTAGGTGCTAGCCGTAAAATTACAAGAAGGAGCGGCACCGCCTCCGCCACCGGAGCAAACTGTAGAAGAGGTAAGAGACATTCTTCTAGGACTAGAAGTAAGTACTGTTCTCATTCTTGTAGTTTGATCATTAGTAAACATGTTCATGCACCCATCATCCGAATAATCCATATAGTTTTCAATTTGACGAGTTGAGCCACATTGCTGGGGCGCACTGCACGAAGGGTGTGATGCTGCAAATGGCCCGGAGCAATCTGGTGTGTCTCCACAGTAATCAGTTCCACCACAACCGTTTTGATCTCCCCAAATATGGATCAAGCCCAACCAATGACCTATTTCATGTGTGGCTGTTCTTCCTAGGTTAAAGGCCCAATTATGTGAATTATGAGGTGCAGCACCAACCGAATTAGATGTACACACGACTCCATCCGTACTGGCTTGTTGCGTTCCCGCTGGCATACCTGGCAAACCAGATCCCTCTGGAAACTGGGCGTAACCCAAAAGTCCACTTGAAAGCTCGCATACCCATATATTTAAATAGCTATTCGGATCCCATTGTGAGTTGGGTTTGATGGTATTATCGGTATAATTGATACTATAAGGTGGAGATGACCAGCCCATTGTACTTCTGTCTATTCTGTTTATACCAGGTTCTGCTAAAGTGTTTCCGGATGGATCGACCACAGCCGAACAAAATTCAATTTCAACATCAGCTCCATCAGGATGATTGTTATGGCCGTTCGTTCCAGTAATTTTCCTAAAATCTTCATTCAATACTGTTACTTGTGAGTTCACTTGAGACTGACTCAAGTTTGCTCCCGAACCAACTGGATCTCCATCATGAATAATATGAAAAATCACTGGGATCGTGTACACTGGAGGCTGTGCCTTCAAACTTTGTTGTTGTTTGTAAACCTTAATTTGCTTTTCCATCCAAATCTCAAAATCCATTCTTGACTGAAAATGAGGATTTCGAGCTCTTAGCAATGAATCCGCATGCATAGTAGAGCACGTGCGTTGAGCTTGAATTAAAAATGACTGGAAAAATAAAATAGTTGCTAATAAACAAAAAGTATATATTTTTTTCATGCCGAGGATTAGGGAGTGATTATTACAATTAAAGTAATGAAATTATTTAATTTTAGCAATTACGGATTTAAGCCCCAAATGTTACATTTAAACGCTTGAAATTGATAAAAAACAATATTTTATTCGCTGAGGATGAAGAAAGTATTCAAGAAATTGTTCAAATCAACCTGAAGCTAGAAGGATATGATGTAAAAATAATTTCAGATGGCTCACTGGTTTTGGATGAGTTTAGGAGGCATCGTTATGATTTGGTCATCTTGGATGTGATGTTGCCAAACAAAGATGGTTTTCAAATTTGCCAAGAAATAAGACGAATAGACGAAGCCGTTCCGATTATGTTCCTTTCTGCTAGAGATTCCAGCTCAGAAAAAGTTCATGGACTGAAATTAGGAGCTGATGACTATCTCGGAAAGCCCTTTCACAGAGAAGAGTTCCTTCTACGAGTGAAAAGCCTATTAAAAAGAAACGAGAAGGTTTTGGAATTTTGTTTTGCTGGAAACAAAATTAATTTCTCCGAGTTCAAAGCTGAGAATTGGGCAGGTGACACTTGGAAACTCTCGGCCAAGGAAATTGCTATGCTTCAACTATTGATAGAAAAACGTAATCAAGTAGTTCCAAGGGGCGAAATTCTGGATCGTGTGTGGGGAAAGGATGTATTTTTAACATCTCGCTCGATAGACAATTTTATAGTAAATTTTAGAAAAAAATTTGAACGAGATCCTAAAAATCCTCAGGTCTTTAAATCTGTAAGAGGAGTTGGGTATGTTTTCGAACTTAAGGAATAATTTTACCTGGATTCAGAATATGATTTGGATCAAAGGTAGCTTTGATGTCCTTCATTAGTTCTATTGTATTATCATCAAAAACAACATCTAGAAACTCTTTTTGAACGAGACCAATACCATGTTCACCACTTATTGTTCCATTAAGCCTGGCGGTCAATTCAAATATTTCTCTGATACCTTTTCTAACCTCATTATTCCATTGGGAATCTGATAAATCTCCTTTAATGATATTAATATGAAGATTCCCATCACCAGCATGACCATAACAAACACTTTTGAACCCGTACTTCTCCCCTATTTTCTTAACTCCCAATAAAAGTTCAGGGAGATGATATCTAGGCACCACAGTGTCCTCTTCCTTGTAAATGGAAAATGCTTTTACCGCTTCAGCAACACGCCTTCGCATTGCCCATAATTTATCTTTCTGAATGCTGTCTTCAGCAAACAAAATTTCTTCGCAGTCGTATTGTTCGAGAACAGAGTATATCTTTTCGCAATCAGAAATCAGCTCTGTTTCATAATTACCATCTACTTCAATCAGCAGATGAGCCTGGATTTCATCAGAAATTTCAAAATTCAAATCCAACTGTGGGATCTTTTCCAAAACCCAATCAATAGCATCTCTTTCCATGAATTCGAGTCCAGAAGGAACTACCCCTTTTTTGAATATTTCAGAAACCGCCATGCAGGCTTCTTCCATCTTGCGAAAGGGCACTAACATAAGTAGACTCTTTTGTGGATAAGGTATCAATTTGAGAACTGCTTTAGTGACAACAGCTAAGGTTCCTTCGCTTCCGACAATCAAATCAGTAAAGTTATAACCAGTAGCGTTTTTCAAAACGTTTGCACCTGTCCATAGCACTGATCCGTTTGGTAAGACTATTTCAAGGTTAAGGATATAATCTTTGGTAACACCATACTTGACCGCTTTAGGACCACCTGCATTTTCTGCTATGTTTCCTCCTATAAAACATGATCCCCGACTCGAAGGGTCAGGCGGATAAAATAGTCCTTTTTTCTGAGCGGTCTCCTGCAAAACCTGGGTTATTACACCGGGCTCCACCGTCATTTGAAGATTGTCATCATCCAAAGAAATAATGCGGTTCATTTTTTCGAAGGACAGTGAAACCCCTCCATAAACTGGAATAGCACCACCACTCAATCCAGTGCGTCCTCCCGAGGGCGTCACAGGGATTTTAAGCTCATTGCAATACAACAGAATTTTGGAAACTTCTTCTGTCGTTGTGGGTTTAAGCACCACTTCTGGAAAGTATGAAAGATCTTCAGTTTCATCATGTGAGTACCGCTGCAAATCAGATTGGCTAAATAAAACCCTATCAGGCTGGAGTATGTTTCTGAAATGACTTAGATCTTTTTCATTGATTGATTTATAAACCTTATTATGTTCCATTCATCACAATTTAAGAGGAGAGAAACTTTCATTTAATTATTTTTGGCGCATTCAAAATTGGCTTGGCCCAAATCTTGATTACGATTTTAATGAAATTATTGAATCTTTATATCAATTCTTATGATGAAATTTAAATTAGCGATCATGTCATTCTTGGCGGTGACGACACTTTCCTTTGGTCAGAAAAAAGACTTCACACTTGATGAAATTTGGTCTGGCGGAAAATTTCGAGCTAAGTCCGTGTATGGAATTAGATCATTGTCAAGTGGCAAACATTACACGTCAATTCAGTCTCTGGATGGTGGTAGAAAGGCTATTTTAAAATATGAATACGCTAGTGGTAAAGTTGTAGATACTATTCTATCAACGGATCAATTAAAATATGATGGAAAAACATTAGAATTAAGCAGTTATACATTTTCCAAGGACGAAACAAAACTATTAATACCCACAGAAAGTGAAAGCATTTATAGATATTCTACTAAAGAACATAACTTCATTTACAATACCAAAGATCAGTCTGTAACTCCTTTATCTGATGGCGCTAAGCAAAGGTATGCTACTTTTTCTCCGCAAGCCAACAAAGTAGCGTTTGTTAGAGAAAACAACATCTTTATAAAGGATTTATCGAACAAAAAAGAAATTCGAATTACTCAAGACGGGCTATTCAACCAAATTATTAATGGTGCAACAGATTGGGTTTATGAAGAAGAATTTGCATTTGACAAGGCTTTTTTCTGGTCAGCAGATGGAAAAAAAATAGCTTACTACAAATTTGATGAGTCCAAGGTAAAGGAATTCAATATGGCAAAATACGGAAAACTTTATCCTGAAGATTACAGGTTCAAATATCCAAAGGCTGGCGAAGAAAATGCAAAAGTGTCTATTCATATTTATGACTTGGAAAAAGCAAGTACTCTTAATGTAGAATTATCTCAGACGTTCGAATACATTCCAAGGATTAAATGGACAAATGACCCAAATTTACTCACCATTCAAATTATGAACAGACACCAAAGTCAATTGGACCTGCTCCTGGTCAACGCTACTTCAGGATCAATCAAACCCATATTGACAGAAAAATCAGACACCTATGTTGAAGTTGGTGATTATCTGACTTTTGTTCCCAACTCATCCGATTTCGTTTGGAGTAGTGAACGAAGTGGTTACAATCACCTATATCTTTACAATTTAGAGGGAAAAATAGTCAAGACTCTAACGGAAGGAAGCTATGATGTGACAGATTTCTATGGCTTAGATGATTCTGGCACATTGTATTATCAAGCTGCTGAAGACTCTCCTCTCGGTAGACAGATATACAAACTAGAAATAAAATCTTCAAAAAAGACAAAACTCACTTCTGGTAAAGGCACGCATTCCGCAAAATTCAGCCAATCGAAAGAATATTTTATCGACAACTATTCAGCAGCAAATCAAATCCCGCAAACAATTCTTTTGAATAGTAAGGGAAAAGAAGTAAGAGTGCTCGAAAGCAACGCCAAGCTAAAAGCCACTATGGATGAATATAAAACCTCAAACTTGGAATTTATGACCATACCAAATACTGAGGGAGGGGTATTAAATGCTTGGATGATTAAACCAGACAATTTTGATGCTAATAAAAAATATCCCGTTCTAATGTATGTTTATGGAGGTCCTGGCTCGCAGACAGTAAAAAATTCGTGGGGATATTCGAACTACCTCTGGTATCAATATTTGGCACAACAGGGTTATATAGTGGTTTCGGTGGACAATCGAGGTACTGGAGCTCGAGGAGCAAAGTTCAAAAAAATCACATATAAGCAAATGGGAAAATATGAATCGCAGGATCAAATTGATGCCGCAAAGTACTTGGCCAAACAAAACTATGTTGACGCAAAGAGAATTGGGATTTGGGGATGGAGCTATGGAGGATACATGAGCTCTCTTTGCCTTTTTAAGGCAGCAGATGTGTTCTCAACTGCTATCGCTGTAGCTCCGGTTACTAATTGGAGATACTACGATACAATTTACACCGAACGGTATATGCAAACTCCTCAGGAAAATGGTAAGGGTTATGATGACAACTCACCAATAAATCATGTGGAAAAATTAGAGGGGAAATTTCTTTTAGTTCATGGCACAGCAGATGATAATGTTCATTATCAAAATTCCATTGAAATGGTAGATGCTTTGGTAAAAGCAGGTAAACAATTTGATTCTTTTTTTTATCCAGACAAAAATCATAGTATTTATGGCGGAAATACAAGACTGCACCTGTATACAATGATGACTAATTTTCTTGTAGAAAACCTCTAATCGTATTGTGATACTTAATCAACTAGATGAGTATTGGCCTATTTAAAAGAATCATTATTAGTGAAATAAATTTGTTATTTTCGCAGCCTTCACAAAATAAACCTAAATCACAATGAGCATTAGTACAGAAAAAGAATTTTTAGGGCATCCAGTGGGATTATTTATACTGTTTTTCACTGAAATGTGGGAAAGATTTTCCTATTATGGGATGCGCGCTTTATTAGTTCTGTACTTAATTAGTGAAGTCGTTGGTGATAATCCTGGTCTTGGATGGTCAAAAAGTGATGCTAGTAACTTATATGGATGGTACACCATGTTTGTGTACATCACACCCATAATTGGTGGTATCTTAGCAGATAAAATTTTTGGTTTCCGAAAAGCAATTTTAATTGGAGGAGTTTTGATGACACTTGGTCATGTCTCTCTTGCTTTCGAACCTCTAGCCACCTTTTATTTAGGGCTTGTTTTACTGATTGTCGGTAACGGTTTTTTTAAGCCAAATATCTCATCAATTGTTGGGCAGCTATATCCCGAAGGAAGTCATAAAAAGGATTCTGGATATACTATATTTTATCAGGGTATTAACGTTGGAGCCTTCTTGGGATCAATACTCTGCGGTTATTTAGGTGAAACTATGGGTTGGCACTATGGTTTTGGCTTGGCTGGTGTCTTCATGCTCATTGGGTTAATTCAATTCAAAATATCACAGAAAATTTTTGGGAAAATTGGACTTCCTCCTGAAAAGGGTAACCTTAAAGACAATCAAGATGTTTTGGATGAATTTGATCAAGCTAAAAATCAATCTTTGACTAAAAAGGAAAGAGATCGACTAATCGTTGTAGGCGTTCTGTCTTTCTTTTCCATTTTCTTTTGGGCTGCTTTTGAACAGGCAGGTTCGAGCATGAATATTTTTGCGAGCGAATACACGGACAGGTCACTAGCGGGAGATGGAATTGTTTACTTTCAAATTATAGGTGGAATCCTGGCAGCACTTCCTGTTGCAATATTGACTTACTTGTTCATAGGGGTTGCAAGAAAAATTGGAAAGGATGTTCCCCTAGCAATGGGCTTTATGGCGCTTAGTGTAGCAATTTTATGGGCAATAATTGGTTATATGATTAAAGACCAAGCGCAAGATGAAGCTCCTGAGGTCCCAGCCACTTGGTTCCAGAGCCTCAATGCCCTATTCATTTTTACTCTAGCCCCTCTATTTTCATTCATTTGGCAAAAATTGGCCAAAACAAAATTGAACCCAAACGGTCCCCAGAAATTTGCGATAGGACTCATACTTCTGGGTCTAGGATTCATACCGATGGTGATCGGTTCTGCGAGTATAGTCGGAGGAAGTACTACTGTTAAAGTGAGCATGGTATTTTTATGCTTGGCATACCTTTTACATACAATGGGCGAACTTGCTTTATCACCAGTGGGACTTTCCTATGTTAACAAACTTTCCCCAAAACGACTATTAGGAATCATGTTTGGTATATGGTTCTTTGCATCTGCCATGGGAAATAAATTGGCAGGTTCATTTTCAAGTTATATGGAACAAATTGCTGAGAATTCGTCTATGTCTGAATTCTTTAAAATTCTAGTTTGGATTCCTATAGTCGGAGGCCTAGTTTTATTTGTTCTTAGCTTTCCACTGAAGAAGTTGATGCACGGTGTAGAATAATTCCCTAGGCATGAACACAAACATTGAAGATCTATTTAAGGACAAGGTCCTTGGGCATCCTGCCGGACTGTTCGTTCTGTTTTTTACTGAAATGTGGGAAAGGTTTTCATTCTATGGAATGAGGATTCTTTTGGTACTCTTCCTAACAGCCCCCTTCATAGGTGACAACCCAGGTTGGGAATGGCCAAGGGAAAATGCCCTAGCACTATATGGCACATATACTTCTCTCTTATACCTTACCCCTATTCTTGGTGGAATCATAGCAGACAAGCTCATTGGTTACAGACTATCCGTAGTTGTTGGAGCCATAATCATGGCTTTTGGACATGCTTCGATCGCATTAGAAACCACAAGCTCAATGTACATTGGGTTGGGCTTAATGATTATCGGAACCGGATTTTTCAAACCCACAATTACTTCAATCATTTCTGAAATGTATAAGTCGCATCCTGAAAAGAAAGATGGGGCTTACACAATCTTCTATATGGGTGTAAATGCAGGGGCCTTCTTTGGCATTATGCTTTGTGGTTATTTAGCTGAGACCTATGGTTGGTCTTGGGGCTTCGGTTTCGCTGGCATTTTCATGTTACTTGGCATGCTCCAATTTTGGTTAGGACAGGACGTCTTTGGAGATATTGGAAAAAAACCCACTGAAGAATTAAAAGAAAAGCAAGCATTAGAAATTTCTAAGGACCAAGAAACTGTGAAGCCTAATCCTTTTACCAATTTGGACAAAGGCCTTATTATATTCTCTTCAATCGTTGGGCTTTTATGGCTAATCAATGATCCCTTATCGAAAATATCTGGAATAGATTTATTTGCTTTTAATATCGGTCCTTTCGCTGGTTCTAGTTTTGCTATTGTCATGGCTTTAATTGGTTTCTTGATCTTATCAATTGGTAGAATGGTTCGTTTTCCACATAAGGTTCGAG
>JALEGO010000572.1 GCA_022763165.1 Flavobacteriales bacterium | reverse complement strand
TTATGTCTAGAGTTAATGAAGAAGGCATCAAAGTAGTGCTCGATGGTCAGGGAGCGGATGAACTTTTTGGAGGCTATCCCCATCATCGTAGTTTTTATGCCTTGGATCTTTTAAAAAAGGTTAACCTTAAAAGCTTTGGGGAGCTTCTTTCAAATCAGTCACAGGGTTTTGAAAACTCAAGAATATTGAGGGATTATTATGTTTATAATCTAAAACTTCGGTTTCCTTCGTTATCTAGAAGAATATTTAAAAACAGGCTTTTTGAACATGATTATATCGCCAAGGATTTACAAGAGCCTTTACAAGAAAAAGTGGAACCGATTGCTTCTTTTAACAGTGTTTTGCTTTCCGACTATTATAATGGCTACTTAAAGAATCTTCTGCGATATGAAGATCGAAATTCTATGCATTTCAGCGTTGAGTCCAGAACTACTTTCGCTGATGATGTTAATCTGATGCAATGGTTTTTAAAAGCCCCTAAAAAATATTTTTTTAGAAATGGGTTTTCAAAATATTTATTCAGAAAGGCATTGGATCACAAACTTCCTAATGCCATTACCTGGAGAAAAGATAAGATTGGATTTCAGGTTCCAAATAACGAGTGGATGTGGGAGTTAACAAAGGAAAAAAAGGATCTTATACATTCTTTACCTGTAGAATACTTTGACACTGATAAGATTATTAAAGATTTTGACCAATTATTCAATCGTTCCAAACAGCCAGAAAACTTCAGGATTTTGAAGTTTATTTCATTCGCTCAATGGTATGATGTCTTTATAAGCTGAGTACTCCATAGTATCATGTAATTTCATTTGGTATTTACTATTTTTTTAAAATAAAATGTTATTTGCACGTCATTTGGCACCATTAAGTCAATGTTGTCGTTTTGTTAATGGAATAATTATTAAATTCGCACCTCTTAAATTTCTACAAGGGATTGTTGAATAAAACTATTAAAGAATGAAAAAAATCTTACTCTCATTAACTACGCTGAGCCTTGGAATGGGGCTTTCAGCACAAAATTTGCACGATTTCAATACTTCGAGTGTTGGAACTGCAGTTAAAGTGAAGCTTGAGAAAACTCAGTTCACAGGAAGCGAAAAAATTGTCGCAAACGGTGTCGTTTCAAGCGGAATGGCTAAAGCCGCTAGCACTGCTATCGGTTATACAAACTACGATTTGCAATCTAACTCTGCGGTATGTAGAAGATTGGTGAATCTTGGTAATGGTAATTTTACCGCAGCATGGACTTTTGGTGATGATCCAAATAACGGTACGACTTGGCCAAATAGAGGAACTGGTTACAATGACAGAGATAATAATGTCTGGGATGCTCAACCAACCGCAAGAATCGAAATTGCTGAAAGAACGGGTTGGTCCAATCTTGAAGTTTTAGGTGGTGGTGAAGAAGTAGTAATCAACCACAGTACTACATCTGTTGGTCTATTTAAATTAGACAGAACTGTTGCAGGTACTGGAACCTGGAAAGAAAAACTTCTTGATAATGAGTTGCTCCCAATTGAACTATGGCCTAGAATGGCAACATCAGGAGATACAATTCACGTAATTGGTTTGACTGCGCCATCTTCATTTGGAGGTACTCCATATAATGGTATGGATGGAGCTCTTTTGTATTCAAGATCACTTGATGGTGGAGCTACTTGGGATACTCCAAAGCAGTTGGCAGGAATGACTACTTTAGAGCATGAGTTGGTTTCAGCTGATGATTACACTATCGATGCTCATGGAAGCACAGTTGCTATAAGCTTAGGTACTTTTGGAAATGGTGTTAACGTTTGGATCTCTCATGACAATGGCGTCACTTGGACAATCAAAGAAGTACTAAACAATGGTGTTACAAGATATGATGACAACACTTTAGTTACGGATACTGTTTTCACAAGTACTGGAGATATGAACGTAATTATAGACAACAATGGTGTTGTTCACGTTGCATTTTCTGCGATACTTTACACTGATGATACTCCTGGAGATGGTCAGTTCTCTTTCTTCCCTGGAGCTCTTGTAAACGGACAATTGGTTTACTGGAACGAAAGAAGAGGAGATGACAATGCAATGTTATTAGGAGGATTCATCGAAGTAGATGGAGATGGATTCAATTCTACAGACCCTGCAAATTCAGCATTATTCGCAAGATACGGATTGACAGAGGTTAACTACAGTGAGCAGCCTATGTTCTCAGTAGGTCCAAATAACGAATTGTATTTACTTTATGCTGGTGTTACTGAAGAAACTGAGCTTGGTGGTTCTGGATTCTTATTAAGACACGTATTTGGAATGAAATCCAATGATGATGGTCAGTCTTGGTCATACCCAAGAGAATTAACGCGTGGTGCTACTCTTCAATTTCAAGAGTGTGTTTATGGAACACCTTCTAGAGAAGCAGGAGCTGATAGTGTTTACTTCTGGTATCAATCAGATGATTTGGCTGGTACTTCTTTTAGCTCAGGTGCTACAAACCCAGTTTTCCAGGGAGATGCTTTTATTAACTTCGCTAGCGCTTCAGTAACAAGCGATTTTTCTGATACTATTGTTTATGTTGAGCCTTTTATTTCTGGAGATACATTATTCTGTTTAGGAGATTCAACAGAATTGACTGTTGAGGAAGGTGGTGCAAATGCAACATATATTTGGTCAAATGGTGCTACAAGTCAATCTATTAGTGTAACTACTTTTGGAACTTATGATGTAACAGTAACAAGTGCGGCAGCGACTTTTGATGCTACTGTAGCTGGTTCTCCTGGTAACTGGAGTGCTCCAGATCCATCAACATTACAAACATTTACATTGTCAGTTAATGTTTCTGCGCCTTCAACTGCTCCGACTGCAACAGTAACTTCATCTTTACCTGAGGCTTGTCCAAATGACAATTACGTTTTAACAGCTGGTGCTGTAACAGGTGGTGCTTACCTTTGGTCAACTGGTGCAACTTCAATAACTGCTCCAGTAGTAGGTCCTGGAACTTACACTGTAACGGTTACTAACTGTGGTGGTTCAAATACTGCTTCAATTACAATTCCAGCATTGGCTGCTCCAGTAGCAGGAATCAGTGGGAATTTAACAGCATGTTTGAATGATTCGACTCAATTAACAGCAGATCCTTCTTTGAACGCTACGTTTGCATGGAGTACTGGAGATGCTGGTTCTACTACATACGCTCAAGTTGGTGATACTGTTTGGGTGACGGTAACGAATTGTACTGGTTCTGATTCTACTTCAGTTGTTATTGGTCAAGTGCCTGCTCCAGCGTTTACAGCGAATGTTACTCCTTCAAACACTGTATGTGAAGGAACGAACATTGGTATTTTCACAAGTACAGCTCAATCGGGTTTAACTTTTGAATGGTATAACTATTCTACTGGTTTAGTTACAACAGGTACAAACATCACTCTTTCTCAACCAAGTGAGTCTGGTCTTTACTATGTTGAAGGATCAAATGCTTGTGGCGATGTTGTTACAGTTGATAGTATTAAAATAACAATTAGTCCTACACCACAAGCGCCAAGTGTTTCTTGGACTGTTACTAACGGTAGTATTGATATTACTGGTAATCCAGGAACGAATATCGCTAACTCATGGACTTGGTTATTGCAAGGTGTTACTCAAGCTTCAACAGGAGATATTTACAATGCTGGTTCTTGGAGTTCATTAGAGGGTAAGTTAATCACTGTTAGCTATGTTGATGACAATGGTTGCGTTTCTGATGACACAACTTTTACTGTTGTTCCTTTGAGTGTTGAAAATATTTCAGTTCTTGATAAGGCAGTAAATGCTTATCCAAACCCAACAAATGGATTGCTATTTGTTGAGATGAATGGAGCGTCTGGAAATTATGATTTCGAATTGAGAAATGCAATTGGTCAAGTTGTGATCGCTAGATCAGTAAACATGCAAAGCTCAGACGTGATGGTATTTGATATGTCATCGCTTAAAAAAGGTCTTTACTTTGTGAGAGTTTCTGATGGTTCAGAAGATACCGTCAGAAGAATAGTTTTAGACTAATAAGATAGTTTTATATTAAATCTCAAGAAAGGGGCTTCGGCCCCTTTTTTTATGCTTCAAATTAAACCTCAGGAATCTCTAGTTGGAACCATCCCGTAATCCGATCCTTCCTGGATGACGCTCTTGTTTATGTTTTGAGTCATGGGGTTATTGTCTTTTGAATTTTTTTAAAAAAAAGGTCTTGGTTGTCTGGCTAAAAAACATCCTTTTTTTGCTCGTTGGCGAATTGCAATCATTACTAACTGAGGGTGCTCATCCTCGAAAGGTTGGATTGTGGGATGCCTTTAGGTAAGGCAATCAGGAAATTATCTTCTCAATTTCAGTCTTTAAAGTGTTTAACTTTTCCTGTTGAATCAGAATAGTTGGCTTTTGAGCTCTTTCTTTGCAGTCTTCAATCGGACACCTTTCACAAGTTTCGTTTACTGTTATTTTAGGAATGGAAGGATCATTCCAGAACCTTAACTTTTTCTTTAATTCTGAAGTTACTTGAAAGCCAATGCCTATACTGCTATTAGTATTGGGTATTCGGTTTTTGGCTCTGGCAATAGCTATTAGGAAATATTCGTTATCTGAATCATGATAATTTGAGATCTGAGTCCTTAAGATTGGGTTTACTTGATCATTCTTAGAGCGCAGTTGCTCCATTTCTTTGAGTACTTTTATGGAAATCCATCTTCTACAATAATGTTCTTCTAGTCCGTTGCCATGAGGGTTATGCAATTTTGAAAGATGAAGTTCCTTGGTGAGTCGATAATAGTTGGTTTTATGTTTGTTTTCGAATCTTAGAAAGAACAGACTTTTAATGCCGAAGTACTTTGGTAGAATGTTGGTTAAACGATGCATAAACATCTCCGGTGAGTCCGTAAAGTTTTGCATTATTTTGAGGAATTCTCTACTATTCCATTTTTTATTGACTACGATTTTCTTCAAATCTCCTACTAGTAGTTTTTGATCTATGAGAAGTGAACTTGCGAAGTAAGATGATTTGAAATTATTGAAAACCATTTCAAAGGATGTGGCGCTCAAAATTGGAGCAATGTTTGGGCGATCTTCAATATTCATAAACTGATAGCCTAGTTCCTTCGATAGGACAAAACATTTCTGGGATTCCGTCAATTCTGGATTCAGAAAGATTTCATGACCCTGCTCCTTTTTTTTGTATAAGTACCTAATGGGTCGAAAGACACTTTTGTTTTGTAGACTCTTGACTTCATAGGCATATGAGTCTTCTAATATAGAAATTAGATATTCTGAATTAACCTTCTTGGTTTTTAGGAAGTTATATTGTTTGCGGCATTCGTAGGCGTAATTCTCAAGATCTTGGAAGTAGTTTTCAGTAGACTCTTGAAGAGATCTCAAGGCGGCATAGTAGAATTCGTTTTGACCCAAATCGTAGTTCCGCGCTAACTCTATAATAGTGGAAATAAACGCGTTTACTTTCAATGGGGCATTGCTAATAATCTCGACTAAACGCGTGAGGTCCAAGCCAAAAAGATCAAGCGGTAATTCCTTGAATATTTCAGAATCAAGTATTTGAGCTATAGGTGCTAATTCTCTGTCAAGTTTGGTAGAAATAAGTTTTTCATAACTGACACCCAAAGCACCAGAGATTTGAATTATTTTGTCCGTTTTAGGGTACTTTTTTCCTTTTTCTATTTCATTTAAGTATGAAATAGAAAGTCCAGACAATTTTGAAAGATCTTGCAATGAGAGCTTCTTACGAGATCTTAACTGCTTTACCTTCAGTCCAAAAATCAATTTGATATGTTCCTCTTTGAAGGATTTCATTATAGAAATATAGTGATTAAATCTCAGTGCGAAAAGTCATTCTGAGCGAAAATCATGTTTTAGCGAATTTTCGCTATTAAAGAAAAATCGCTATATTAGTATTGTAATCATTTACTAAAAAGAAATATGACCAATACTGAAAGTCTCGCCCCGCTTTATATTGAAGGAGAATTAAGACCTGGATATAAGGATGTTCTCACAGAAGAAGCGCTGGAATTTTTGCATCAATTGCATCTGAATTTTAATGATAGAAGAAAAGAATTATTAAAAAATAGGACGACTTTTCAACAAAAAATTAACAATGGAGATTATCCTAATTTTTTAGAAGAAACTGCTCATGTGAGAACTTCGGAATGGACTGTAGCTCCTCTGCCGCAAGATTTACTAGATAGAAGGGTTGAAATTACTGGTCCTGTTGACCGGAAAATGATTATCAATGCTCTTAATTCAGGCGCCAAGGTCTTTATGGCGGATTTTGAAGACAGCAATTCTCCTTCATGGACCAATAATTTAGATGGTCAGATTAATCTCAGAGATGCAATTAACAGAACGATCACTTTCACTAATCCGCGAAATGATAAGTTTTATCAACTAAATGACTCAGTGGCTACCTTAATGGTAAGGCCTAGAGGCTGGCATTTAGAAGAAAAAGGCTTGAAAATAAACAATGAAAATATTTCAGGATCCTTGATGGATTTTGGCCTATACTTTTTTCACAATGCAAAAACGCTCTTGTCCAATGGATCAGGTCCTTACTTTTACTTGCCTAAAATGGAGCATTATTTAGAGGCAAGACTCTGGAATGATGTGTTTGTTTTTGCTCAAGATTATCTCAATATTCCTCAGGGAACGATTAAGGCAACAGTTTTAATAGAGACCATTTTAGCGAGTTTT
>JALEGO010000571.1 GCA_022763165.1 Flavobacteriales bacterium | reverse complement strand
GCAAAAAGTGTTTTAGCGGGACAGCTATAAAAATCAATATTAATAAGGAGATCCCTTCTAGAAACCCTAGGATTCGCAATCTACCAATATTTGTCTTGACTAATTCAATCATTTTATCTGAAGTATGGTCTACTGGCAAAAGGAGAAAATGGCCAAGGAATAGCAATAACAATAATGAGTAATGCCACTGAAAACCACAAGGCCATTATCTTAAATTTTTCTGAATCGACTTCTTTTCTTTTTGACAAGGCTGATCCTATAGTTATGGTAATAATTGCGCATAACATTAAGATTCCATGAATCATTCCAAAAAAGGTATTGTCTATGTTGTTGATAGCTTCTGAAAAGTTGTTCAAAAAGTAATGGATCACGGGGCTTTTTAGATAAAGCACAATTCCTAATATTAATTGGATATGTGCAATCGTTGCCGTCCAATGTCTAACCCTATTGTCCCAGGAAGAGAATTTTCGTTTGAAAATATAGCCTCGAAACCCTTTCGTAATCCCATAAAATAAAGAAAGAAGAACGATCCACCTGAATGCAGAGTGAAGGAACAGTAAGGAGCTATACATACATCATTTTTGCTGATACAAAATTGAATGTATGAAGCGTAAATTCTTAGAAATTTTCAGGCAATCACTAGGACGATTCAATCAATTTTCGAAATTGTGTGGGAGCTATTTTCTCATGCTTTTTAAAAAATCGTGTAAAATACGATGCATCTTGAAAGCCCACTTCGTATGAGATCTCACTCAAGGATAAATCTGACTGATAAAGTAAATACTTAATCTCGATTAACTTCATTTCAACTATCATTTCGGTAGCAGATTTTGACGTAGCAGCTTTTACCGATTTATTCAAATGATTAGGACTTATATTAAGCATTTTGGCGTAGTCAGAAACTCTAAGGTTTTCTTTAATTCTTTCTTGAACCAACATCCTAAATTGAGATGTGATTCTGTAAGGTGCATTTTGATTCAGAGCAATTGATGATCCAAAGAGAAATTTCAATTCTGTTAATAAGGTAAAAAGATAAGCATGAATGATCTCGCTCTTAGGCTTGCCATCTTTTTTGAACTCAAGAGCTAGCCTCTTATATAGATTGAGAATGTCCTTTTTTGCATGCTGGCTCACTTCAATAATTGGATAGTTACCATTAACAAGAAATTCAAACTCAAAAATCAATGAGCGGTTACCAAATTTTCCAATAAGAATGTTTGGATGAAAATGACATGTAAAGCCTTTGACATCTTGGGATAATTTGGTTGTAGAAAAAACCACCCCTGCCTGTAAAACTACAATTTGATTTGGGGTAATTGTGTACTCTTTAAAACCAATTTTCATCCGATAAGATCCCTCAGTAACTAATATAAGAGTATGGCACTCTTCTCTTGAAGGTTTAATCGGTTTAAGAACTCTTCCTACCACATCCTCAATTCTTAGACAGAAGAAGTCTTCTATACTTTTTTCAAAAAGCCTGTTGAGCTCTGGGGTAGCGTTGAAATATTCTTTTCTGAATGTTTCGGAATTGTATGTTTTGATCTTTCGGATTGGTTGTGGCTCGAATGGGTATGCTACTTCTTTTCTTCGCGTAGAATTTTCTCCATTTTGCGCCCCCTTGCCAATTCATCTATCAGCTTTTCCATCTGTCTGCACTGTTTATATGTTTCAAATTCATCGGCAATTTCTTCAATCCGATACCCACAAACGACTCCTTTAATCATATGTGCGTTTTGATGGATTTTAGCCTTTTGAAAAAAGGTTCTAAAAGTTACTTTTTCATTAATAAGTGTATTTAAAGCATCCTGATCAAAACCTGTGAACCACTCAATTACTTGATCCAGTTCTTCTTTTGTTCTACCATTTTTCTCCAGTCTGTTCAAATAATGCGGGTAAATGGATCCAAATATCAAATTGGCAATTTGTTCGTTCTTTTCAGCTGTAACTTTCATTTTTGTTTGATATTCAAATGATTGTATTCATGTAAAATTAGTGATTTCTTACAGTACTTTTTGATTGGAGATCAACCTTAGTCCTCATAAATATCAAATTTGTTGGAGATTGATTTCATTAATTGAGCATCTGAAAAGTCTTCCTCCTTCATTTTGGATAGCTCATTAAGAAAAACATCAAATTCGCCATTTTTGAATATGGTAAGCATCTTGCCTCCATTTGCACATTTAGCTTCATGCCAAATGTTCGGAGGTACGGTAATGGTGTCTCCTTCACGAAGGATAACAGTTTCATCATCAAAAATCAATTCCATTTCGCCATCAAGCATATAGAATACTTCTGTCATGATTCTATGATGATGTCTTTTCAAATGAAATCCAGGTTTTATCGTGTCTTCAATGATACACAAAGTTCCATTTGTATCTTTTGAAGAGACTTTGACAAAGCAATGATCTTGAGAATAGTTGTAATTTTCCCCTTCTCCCTTTGCAATATAGTTTTTAGATTTCATGGTGTAATACTAAACACTTAGGAGGTAAAGTACTCTCTCATTCTTGAAAAGAAACTCTTTTCGTTACCCTGAGGATCAGGCTTAAAGTTGTCTGAATCCTTTAGTTGTTCAATAATCTTTTTCTCATCATTGGAAATCTTCTGCGGGGTCCAAACGTTTACTGTAACTAAAAGGTCTCCTCGCCCATAACCATTGACATTGGGAAGACCTTTCCCTTTAAGTCTTAAAATTTTACCAGCTTGAGTACCAGACTGGATCTTTATTCTCGCTTTTCCTCCTACGGTTGGCACTTCACAAGAGGTGCCTAAAACGGCATCAGCAAAGTTCACATATAAGTCATAGTGTAAATTTTCACCTTCTCTAACAAGACTTTCATGGCGAACTTCCTCAATAACGACAAGTAGATCACCATTTATTCCTCCGCGAGGTCCAGCATTTCCTTTGCCACTTACTGACAACTGCATGCCCTCGGCAACTCCGGCAGGAATGTTCAGTTCGATGATTTCCTCATCTCTTACAATACCATCGCCAAAGCATGTTTTACATTTACTATCAATTGAAGAGCCTGATCCACTACAAGTGGGGCAGGTTTGTGTGGTTTGCATTTGCCCCAGAATTGTATTCGTTACCCTTGTAACAGAGCCAGAACCACGACAGGTCTCACAAGTGGACATTCTGCCATTTTCTGCGCCTGTGCCCGAGCAAGGGCTACAAGCAACGTACTTGTTAACCTTGATTTTTTTTGTAGTTCCATTAGCAATGTCTTCTAGAGTTAACTTGACTTTAACCCTCAAATTGGTGCCTCGATTAACTCTGCGACCTCTTCTCTGTCCACCGCCAAAGCCGAAAGCTCCTCCAAAGATATCTCCAAACTGGTCAAAGATGTCTTCCATGTTCATGCCGCCACCAAAGCCGCCACCGGCAGCTCCACCTACACCTGCATGTCCGAACTGATCATAACGTTGTTTCTTTTGAGGATTACTCAATACTTCATAAGCCTCAGCAGCTTCCTTGAACATTTCCTCAGCTTCCTTGTCATCCGGGTTTTTGTCCGGATGGTATTTGATTGCTAATTTCCTATAGGCCTTTTTTATTTCCTCAGGACTGGCATTCTTTGAAACACCCAAAACCTCATAATAATCTCTCTTTGCCATGACCTATTGCATCTTTTTCTTACTCTCCAACAACCACTTTGGCGTATCGAATAACCGTTTCATTTAAATAATATCCCTTCTCAATTACATCAACAACCTTTCCTTTTAGCTTTTTATCAGGAGCAGGTATCTTTGTAATGGCCTCATGCAATTCCGGATCAAAAGTTTCTTCCTTAGCTTGCATTTCTTTCAATCCTTTGCTTTTTAATGTGTTGGATAGCTTTTGATTCAACAATTGAAAGCCTTGCTTAATGGATTCTAAGTCGTTTGAATCTTTGTTTGTGTTAATAGCTCTTTCTGTATCATCTAAAATAGGTAGAAGTTCACGCATCAAATCTGAACTAGCGGTGCTAATCAGAGTCAGCTTTTCTTTGGCTGTGCGTCTTCTGAAGTTATCAAACTCCGAGTATAATCTTAAATACTTGTCGTTGAGCTCGTTGTATTTTGCTTCAAAACTATCCGTTGCTTGGTTGTCAGAATTTGAAGTTTCTTCCGAGGATTTAGCCTCAGCTTGTTGAGAATCATTCTGATTTCTATTTTCATTATCATCAGATCCTTCCGTATCCTTAATCTCTTCTGTCTGGTTGTCAGTGCTCATCTTAATCAGAAATTATTTTTCTTCGAGAAAACAAATAACTTGCCAATTGCGGTTTTGCGACAAAGTGTCAGGAAATATGTACAAATGTCCGAATTATTGGAAAGACTTAACCTGTTTGTCAATCGCGATGTCCAAGCTTTGGCCCCTAAGTCCTTTGGCGATGATCACGCCTTCCTCATTAATTAGAAAATTTGTTGGTATGGATCTAACGCCATACGTTCTAGCAGCTTCAGATTGCCACGCCTTTAAATCACTAACATGATATTTCCAATTCAATTTGTCCATTTCAATGGCACCTACCCATCTTCCTTTGTTTCGGTCTAAAGAGACGCTGTAAATTTCGAAGCCCTTTGCACTTTTAAACTTTGCCTTAGAGTATTTTTCATAAGCCCTCACGATATTTGGGTTTTCCCTTCTGCAAGGTCCGCACCATGATGCCCAAAAGTCTATCAAAACAAGTTTTCCTTTCAAAGAAGACAAAGCCAATTCCTTGCCATTTGGATCTTCGAATTTTAATTCAGGAGCGATGTCACCAACATTTGTGCCAACGCTTCTTCTTTTTTCATCATCTGTAAACCCAACAAAAGAACTTAGGCTTAAAGCAAGAGCTAGAATTGTGGATAAGAAAATAATCTTTTTCATATTCAAATGTATTTATACTAAGCGAAACGCTCAATTTTCGCGCCAAGATTTTTCAAGCGTGTGTCAATATTTTGGTACCCTCTATCTATTTGTTCGATATTATGGATAGTACTAGTGCCCTTTGCAGACAATGCAGCAATGAGCAATGAAACTCCTGCCCGTATGTCGGGAGAGGTCATTTCAATTCCTCTTAGTACGTTTTTTCGACCCAACCCGATGACGGTTGCTCGGTGGGGATCACAAAGAATAATCTGTGCACCCATGTCTATGAGTTTATCAACAAAAAACAACCTGCTTTCGAACATTTTTTGATGAATGAGCACACTTCCTTTAGCTTGCGTTGCGACAACCAGCAGTACACTCAGTAAATCAGGAGTCAGTCCCGGCCATATGGCATCCGCAATGGTCAAGATTGAACCATCAATAAAAGTACTTACTTCATATGAGTCTTGGGCAGGAACAAAAATGTCATCATTTTCTTTGGAAAACTGAATGCCCAGTTTTCTAAACGTATTTGGAATAACCCCTAGTTCTTCATATTGAACATTCTTTATTCTGATCTCGGATTGAGTCATGGCAGCTAAGCCGATAAAGCTCCCTACCTCAATCATATCGGGTAATAAAGTGTGATCCGTGCCACCTAGTTCTTCGACACCTTCAATATTCAACAAATTGGACCCAATACCTGAGATTTTGGCACCCATTCTATTCAACATCTTTGAGAGCTGTTGAATGTAAGGTTCGCATGCAGCATTGTAAATGGTGGTTTTCCCTTCGGCCAGAACGGCTGCCATAAGCACGTTTGCGGTTCCAGTTACAGACGCCTCTTCTTGAAGCATATAACAACCCTTAAGTTTATCTGCTTTTACTTCGTAAAACCTAGATTGCGCATCATAATGAAAAGAGGCTCCAAGTTTTTCAAATCCAATGAAATGGGAGTCAAGCCTTCTTCGACCAATCTTGTCTCCACCAGGTTTTGGAATATAACCAATACCAAACCTGGCCAATAATGGTCCTAAAATCATTATGGAGCCCCTGAGTTGCGCTCCTTTTTTCTTGAATTCGGGACTTTTTAGATAATCTAAATCTATGTCTTGGGCACAAAAGCTGTATTGTTCTTCAGACAATTTTTCCACTTTAACGCCAAGATCCTTTAATAAATCAATGAGTTTATTTACATCGCGAATATTCGGTACGCGATCTATCGTCACAGTCTCTTTGGTTAGAAGGACAGCACATAGTATTTGTAAGGCTTCATTTTTTGCCCCTTGAGGCGTTAGCGTTCCCTGGAGTTTATGACCTCCTTCAATTACAAATTTTCCCATATATGGATCAGATTAGTTAATAAACTGGAGAGGGAAATTAACCTTAATTTCTTATACTACAAAATGTGTGGATTCATGCTCAAAATATGTGAGCGCATAATCCGCAATTGGAAGAACTTAAAATGCAGCTGGTGCTAAGAACAGGAAATGCTAAACGCTTGCAATAAATGACTTTCAAAAGGAAATCTAAGCCTTGGTGCTAGTACCTTTTTCTTCCTTTATGCTTGGGCCCCTTTCTTTTTTTCTTGTTGTTATTTCTTGAAAGAATTTCACTCGTTTCATCGAAAACGAAATCCTCTTTCAACTTTAATTGATTGTTGGAGAGTTCAGCAAGTTGATCTATTATGAGTTGATCATTTACAGTATCTCGATTCCATGATAAATAAGCCTTTTTCATAAGGTTGGCGATTTTACCCACTAAATAGTCTTTAGGGTCACCTGGGTCTAACTGAATAGCTTCATTAATCATCATTTCAAGTACTTTTCCGTAGTGCTTGTAGCGAATCTTTTGATTTGGATATGGAACTCTATTTGGTTTTGATGTGAATTGATCAGAAGCCGGTTTTGGGTATGGAGAGTCCACATCTAGTTTGAACTCCGAGATAATAAAAAGGTGTGTCCAAAGCTTCTCTGCATACTCGTCAACATCCTTTACCTGTGGATGCATTTGTCCCATAATGCTGACAATAGCATTAGCAATTTTATTCCTTTCTTCTCGATCTTCTACTGAACATGCATGAGTGACCATCTTTTGAATATGTCTACCATATTCTGGTATAACAAGTCTTTCTCGTTGTGAGTTGTACTCCATCAAAATGTGTTTAACTGATAATTTTAAGTTTGGCAAATCTAAGCAAAAGTTGTTTCTGTCCGATATTCTCGAACATAATTGTAGCTTTTTGATTAGAATCTTGTCCTTCCAATTCCAATATTTCACCTTGTCCGAAACGTTGATGCTCAACAATAGCACCTACTTTTAAATCAGCCAAATCATCCCCTTTAAAGGTGTCATTTTTAACGTATTTCTGAAGCCTTACCAACTTTTGTTTCGGTAGAATAGACTTAGTATTGGGGTTGATTTGATCACTTTTGACATAAGATTCCCGATCGGATTTAAAGGAACTTCCTTTTTGATAAAAATTGCCAGAATAATTAAAGTGAATTAAGTTTTTATCAATCTCAGAAATAAATCTACTTGGCTCACAAGAAATCAAGCTGCCCCACCGGTATCTTGTTTCAGAATGTGTAAGACATACATTCTTTTCCCCTCTTGTTAAGGCAACATAAAACAATCGCCTCTCTTCCTCTAACTCAGTTCTGGAATTGAGGGATAATTGAGAAGGAAAAAGCCCTTCTTCTAGACCAACTAAGTAAGTAAAGGAGAACTCAAGCCCCTTAGAGGCGTGGATGGTCATAAGTGATACACTATCTTGATTGTTTTTGTCTTCATTGTCAGCGTCTGTCAACAATGAAATTTCAGAAATAAATTCTGATAGACTTTGATCGGGATAATTCTCAGAAAACTCATTAAGACCGTTCAGTAGTTCGTGAATATTCTCATATCTACTCAAACCTTCCGGAGATTTATCCGCGTATAAATCTTTTAGTATTCCAGTAGACTTAGCTATGTGTTCCCCCAATTTATATGCATTAACGGAACTCAATTGTGCGTTGAAGCTTTTGATCATCGTTACAAATTCTTCAATCTTTTTCAACACAGCTGATGAAATTTTTAATTGAAAACTTGATGGTTCGTTAATTACATCCCATAGTGAACTCCGAGACTCGCTTGCTTTTAGAGTGATCTTCTCCAGAGAGGTTTTACCTATGCCGCGTGTAGGATAATTAATAATTCTCTTTAGAGCTTCTTCATCATTTGGATTGACAGTAAGTTTATAGTAAGCCAGTAGATCTTTGATTTCTTTTCTTTGGTAGAAAGACATCCCACCATAAATTCTGTAGGGTATATTTTTTCTTCTGAGGGCCTCTTCAATGGAACGAGATTGAGCATTAGTTCTGTACAAAATCGCAAAATCTTTATTGTTCAGTTGATGGTTTTGTTTAGCGGAGAAAATGTGATTTGCAACGATTAGACCTTCCTCATTGTCTGTAAATGCCTTGAAGACTTCAATTTTACTGCCCTCTTCGTTATCTGTCCAAATGTCTTTTTTGAATTGATCCTTGTTTTTTGCGATTACTGAGTTGGCTGCATTAACTATATTTTTAGTGGATCTATAGTTTCGTTCAAGCTTAAATGTTTTGACATCTGGAAAGTCATTTTTGAAGTTAAGAATATTTTGAATGTTCGCACCGCGAAAGGCGTAAATACTCTGTGCGTCATCTCCTACAACGCATATATTTTCAAATCTTGCCGATAGTTTTTTTAGAATCAGATATTGGGAAAAATTGGTGTCTTGAAACTCATCAACTAAAATGTATTTGAACTTGTCCTGGTACTTGAATAATACTTCTGGATGGTCCCTCAATAGAATATTGGTTTTGAAGAGCAGATCATCGAAATCCATGGCTGAAGCCTTAAAACAACGTAGTTCGTAACGTTTATATATTTCACCAAGAAGTGGCTTTTTGGATTGAAGGTCATCACTCTGTATATTGATGTTATCCGCATACTCTTTAGCAGAAATAAGATTGTTTTTTGCTGATGAAATTCTATTCAGTATAAGGCCTGGTTTGTAAATTTTATCATCAAGGTTTAACTCTTTTACGATTGTCTTTATAAGACTTTTGGAATCATCGGTGTCATAAATGGTGAAGTTTGATGGGTAGCCAATTTTTTGGGCTTCAAACCTCAGAATTCTTGCGAAGATTGAATGGAATGTTCCCATCCAAAGATTAAGTGATTCGGAATTATCTAATAAAGATGATATTCTTGATTTCATCTCTCTAGATGCCTTGTTGGTAAATGTTAATGCCAAAATATTAAATGAGTCGACTCCCTGTTGAATCAGGTATGCTATTTTGTAAGTAAGCACTCTTGTTTTTCCAGAGCCAGCTCCGGCAAGAATCATAGTCGGGCCTTCGGTAGCAAGAACAGCTTTTTGCTGCTCCTCATTTAAATCATCAAGAAATTGCATTGATTGGGCTTCGATAGAAGTTAAAATTGATTTGTTCAAATTTAAATATAAACCAGCATGTGCCCATCATTAGAAAATGTATAACTTTCAACAAAATTGTTTTTTTGAACTATTAGGATCCTAAGTCGCTTAAAATAAGTCTGTTTATAAAGTTTTCAAACATCCGATTCGTGGTAATAAACAGGTTAGTGTTAAAAATCTCAGATTTAATGCGATATTCTATTGCTTTCTAAAAAAAAACTTCTAAATTTGCAGCCCTAAATTTACGGGAAGAAGTATTTATATATTAAAGTATGCCAACTATACAACAGTTAGTAAGAAAAGGTAGAAGATCGAAGGTAAAGACCAGTAAATCAATTGCTTTGGGGGCTTGTCCTCAGAGAAGAGGTGTTTGTGTTCGGGTTTATACTACCACTCCAAAGAAACCTAACTCTGCGATGAGAAAAGTTGCAAGGGTGCGTTTAACGAATGGAAATGAGATTAACGCATATATCGGAGGAGAAGGACATAATTTACAAGAACATAGTATCGTACTTGTACGAGGAGGAAGAGTTAAAGATCTTCCTGGAGTAAGATATCACATTGTGCGTGGAGCTCTTGATACTGCTGGTGTTGAAGGCAGAACTCAAAGGAGATCCAAGTATGGAGCAAAAAGGCCTAAGAAGAAATAAGAAATTGATTAGTCATGCGTAAAGGAAGAGCAAAAAGACGTATTAAATTACCAGATCCGAAGTTCAACGATACTTTGGTGACGAAGTTCGTGAATCACTTAATGTTGGACGGTAAGAAAAGTACTTCATTTAAAATTTTCTACGATGCAATCGATATCGTAGAAAGTAAAATAGAGGAAGGTACAGGCCTTGATACCTGGAAGAAAGCATTGGAAAATGTAACACCTCAAGTTGAAGTAAGAAGTAGGAGAGTCGGTGGTGCGACTTTTCAAATTCCACAAGAAGTAAGACCTGGAAGGAAAATTGCCCTAGGAATTAAGTGGATGATCCTTTTTGCAAGAAAAAGAAACGGGAAGACAATGAGCCAAAAATTGGCTGACGAAATATTAGCAGCATCTAAGGAAGAAGGTGCAGCTTTCAAAAAGAAAGAAGATACTCACAGAATGGCTGAGGCTAACAAAGCATTTTCACACTTTAGATTTTAATTAAAATGGCTGATTTAAAATATACTAGAAATATTGGGATTGCAGCACACATTGATGCTGGTAAGACCACTACTACTGAGCGTATTCTTTTCTACGCTGGTGTGAATCATAAAATTGGAGAAGTTCACGATGGAGCTGCCACAATGGATTGGATGGCTCAAGAACAAGAAAGAGGAATTACGATTACCTCTGCAGCCACTACTTGTTTTTGGAACTACAAAGACAATAAGTACAAGATTAACATCATTGATACCCCTGGACACGTTGATTTTACAGTTGAAGTAAATAGATCTTTAAGGGTTCTTGATGGTTTGGTTTTCCTTTTTTCTGCAGTTGATGGTGTTGAGCCACAGTCTGAAACAAACTGGAGATTAGCTGATAACTATAACGTTACAAGACTAGGTTTTGTCAACAAGATGGATCGGCAAGGATCTGACTTTCTTGCAGTATGTAAGCAGGTGAAAGAAATGCTTGGTGGTAATGCAGTGCCTTTGCAATTACCTATTGGTGCAGAAGAAAGCTTTAGAGGTGTTGTTGATTTAATTGACAACAAAGGGATGATTTGGAATGAGGAAGATGCAGGAATGACGTACGAAGAGGTTCCTGTTCCTGAAGAAATGAAGGCCGAAGTAGAAGAGTGGAGAGAAAAGCTTTTGGAAAGTGTTGCTGAGTTTGATGATTCTATCATGGAAAAATATTTCGAGGATCCAAATTCAATTAGCAGAGACGAAATTTTAGCAGCTCTTAGACAAGCTTGTCTTGCGAATAAAGTTATTCCAATGTTGTGTGGTTCAGCTTTCAAAAATAAGGGTGTTCAAACAATGTTGGATTATGCAATGGAATTGATGCCAAGTCCGATTGATATGGATGATATCGTTGGTATCAATCCTAAAACTGATGAGCAGACATCAAGAAAACCAGAAGCATCTGAGCCATTTGCGGCTTTAGCATTTAAAATTGCTACCGATCCATTTGTTGGAAGACTATGTTTCTTTAGAGCATACTCTGGTAAGTTAGATGCTGGATCTTACGTGCTCAACACACGAAGCGGAAACAAAGAAAGGATTTCTAGAATTTTCCAAATGCATGCTAACAAGCAAAATAGTATTCCAGCAATCGAAGCTGGTGATATTGGTGCAGGTGTTGGATTTAAAGATATTAGAACTGGAGATACTCTTTGTGATCTGAATGCTCCTATCGTTCTAGAATCTATGGATTTTCCAGATCCTGTAATTGCAATTGCAATCGAGCCTAAGACGCAGGCTGACGTTGATAAATTGGGAGTTGCACTTGGCAAGCTTTCTGAAGAAGATCCAACATTCCAAGTTAAGACTGACGAAGAGTCTGGTCAAACTATTATTAGTGGAATGGGTGAACTGCACTTGGATATTATTGTAGATCGTTTGAGAAGAGAGTTCAAGGTTGAAGTGAATCAAGGAGAGCCTCAAGTAGCATATAGAGAAACAATCTCTGGTACTTATTCTCATCGTGAAGTCTACAAAAAGCAATCAGGTGGTAGAGGTAAATTTGCTGATATCGATATCGTTATCGAACCATTAGATGAAGAGGAAGCTAAAACAGGCGGATTGGTATTCGTAAACAAAATTAAAGGTGGTAACATTCCAAGAGAATATATTCCTTCTGTTGAAAAAGGCTTCAAAGATGCTATGGGTAATGGGATTTTAGCTGGATATCCACTTGAAGGAATGAAAGTAACCTTAAATGACGGCTCTTTCCACGCTGTGGATTCTGACTCACTTTCATTTGAATTGTGTGCGAAAATGGCTTACAGAAATGCATTGCCTAAATGTAGCCCGATATTGCTAGAGCCTATTATGAAACTTGAAGTATTGACTCCAGAAGAAAACATGGGTGATGTTGTGGGAGATCTTAACAGAAGAAGAGGTCAAGTTTCTGGAATGGATGATAGAGCCGGTTCGAAAGTTGTTAAAGCTTTAGTTCCACTTTCTGAAATGTTTGGATATGTTACGGCTTTAAGAACACTTACTTCTGGTAGAGCTACTTCTACTATGGAGTTCGATCATTATGGTGAATGTCCTAAGAACATTGCTGAGGAAGTAGTGGCAAAGGCTAAAGGTCAAGTTGAAGCTTAAAAAGTAAAGAATAATGGCACAAAGAATTAGAATAAAATTAAAGTCTTTTGATCACAATATAGTCGATAAATCGGCTGAGAAGATTGTAAAGACTGTTAAGTCTACAGGAGCTGTGGTAAGTGGACCTATTCCTCTTCCGACTCATAAAAGGATTTATACGGTTTTGAGATCACCACACGTGAACAAAAAGTCAAGAGAGCAATTTGAGCTTTCTTCATATAAAAGACTTATGGATATATATAGCTCTTCTTCAAAGACAGTTGATGCGCTCATGAAATTGGAGTTGCCAAGTGGAGTTGATGTTGAGATTAAAGTATAAGAAAAGAAGCAAAATTTAAAGAGATGGCAGGACTCATAGGTAAGAAGGTTGGAATGACCAGTATGTTTACAGAGGAAGGGAAAAACTTTCCTTGTACTATATTGGAAGTTGGACCTTGCGTTGTTACACAAGTAAGAACTCAGGAGAAGGACGGTTATGAAGCTGTGCAACTAGCTTTTGATGAGGCTTCTGAAAAGAACACTAGCAAAGCTTTAAGAGGTCATTTTAAAAAGGCGAAGACCAGTCCTAAAAGAAAGATTGTGGAGTTCGCTGATTTTACTGAGGAATACTCATTAGGAGACACTGTAGGTGCAGACATTTTTGTAGAGGGTGAGTATGTGGATGTTAGAGGAACATCTAAAGGAAAAGGCTTCCAAGGTGTTGTTAAGAGACATGGTTTCCATGGAGTTGGTCAAAGAACTCACGGTCAGCACAACAGGGAGAGAGCTCCAGGTTCGATTGGTGCTGCTTCTTATCCAGCAAGAGTCTTTAAAGGCATCAAAATGGCTGGGCAAACTGGAAATAAAAAAACGACCGTTTTGAACTTGAAAGTTCTTAAGGTCCTTGCAGATAAAAACTTAGTTGTTGTTGGAGGTTCAGTGCCAGGAGCAAAAGGTTCATACATAACAATAGAAAAGTAATAGTTTCAAGAGATGGAATTTGAACTATATAACATAAGCGGAAAAAAGTCCAGCAAGAAAGTAAAGCTGAATAAAGACATCTTCGGTGTCGAGCCAAATGATCATGCGATTTATTTGGATGTAAAATACATCTTGAATAATCAAAGACAAGGTACCAGCAAAGCGAAGGAAAGAGGAGAGATAACTGGAAGTACGCGGAAAATCAAGAAGCAAAAGGGTACTGGAACAGCAAGAGCTGGAAGTATTAAGAATCCTTTGTTTAGGGGAGGGGGCAGAGTTTTCGGACCTAAACCAAGAGAGTACAGATCTAAACTGAACAAGAAGCTAAGACAAACCGCGAGAAAGTCAGTTTTAGCTTATAAAGCAAAGAACAAAGAGCTTATAGTTCTTGAGGATTTCAACTTTGATACACCTTCTACTAAGAAGTACAATCAAATTTTAAAAGATTTGAAAATAGATACAAAGAAATCATTGTTATTGTTCGAAGGTGCAGATAAAAACGTTTATCTATCGTCTAGAAATTTGACTGGCGCTAAAGTATTAGAGGCTGGGAAATTAAATACCTATGACGTATTGAACAGTAATGTATTGTTAATAACGGAAGCAGCTCTTAAAAAAGTTGAATCAATTTTGAATTAATGTCATGGGAGTAATAATTAAGCCAATAATTACAGAGAAAATGACAGCTCAAGCCGAAAAAGGATATTACGGTTTTGCTGTAGATAGAGAGGCGAACAAGATTGAGATTAAAAAAGAGATTGAGCAGCTCTATGGTGTAAACGTTGAGAACATTAACACAATGGTTTACGCTGGGAAAAGAAGAAGACGATATACAAAGAGTGGCGTTCTAGAAGGAAAGACACTCAGTTATAAAAAAGCAATTGTCAAATTATCAGAGGGTGAAACTATAGATTTCTATAGTAACATCTAAAAAAGAGGATTATGGGAGTTAAGAAACTTAAACCGATAACGCCAGGCCAGAGATACATGGTCATCAGTGATTTTGACGGAATTTCTAAAGGAAAGCCAGAAAAGTCATTAACCAAAGGTAAGAGTGCTACTGGAGGAAGAAATGCTCGTGGTAAAATGACCATGAGATATAGAGGTGGTGGCCACAAAAGAAAGTATCGTGATGTTGATTTTAAAAGAAACAAGTTTGGTGTACCAGGTGTTGTGAAGGCGATTGAATATGATCCAAATAGAACTGCAAGGATTGCGCTAGTTTTCTACAAGGACGGAGAGAAAAGATACATCATTGCTCCTGAAGGTTTGGCAATTGGTCAAGAAATCAATTCAGGAAAGGGTATATCTCCAGACGTAGGTAACGCACTTTACATTGATGATATTCCTCTAGGAACAATAATTCATAATATTGAATTAGCTCCCAATCAAGGAGCTAAGATCGCGAGAAGTGCTGGTTCTTATGCGCAACTTGTTGCGAAGGATGGTAAGTACGCGACTATCAAACTACCTTCTGGTGAAGTTAGGATTATTCTAAAAAGATGTTTGGCGACTATTGGTTCAGTATCCAATTCTGAGCACATGCTACTGAATAAAGGTAAAGCTGGTAGAAGCAGATGGTTAGGAAGAAGACCTAGAACTAGAGGTGTTGCAATGAACCCAGTTGATCACCCAATGGGCGGTGGAGAAGGTAGATCTTCAGGAGGCCACCCAAGATCAAGAAAAGGACTTCCGGCAAAAGGATATAAGACAAGAAAGAAGAACAAATCTTCTAATAGATACATAATAGAAAGGAGAAAAAAATAATTGAGTAATGGCTAGATCACTTAAAAAACCACCATTCGTACATTACAAGTTGATGAGTAGGGTAGAGGATATGCAATCCTCAGGAAAAAAGTCTGTAATCAAGACTTGGTCAAGAGCATCAATGATTACTCCGGACTTTGTTGGATTGACAATTGCTGTGCACAACGGTAACAAATTTATCCCAGTCTATGTGACTGAAAACATGGTGGGACACAAGTTAGGTGAATTTGCACCAACCAGAACCTTTAGAGGTCATGGAGGTAAGAAAAAATAAGATGCACATTTAGAAATTAATGAATTATGGGTCAAAGAAAAAGATTAAAAGCCGAGCAAATTAAAGAAGATAGAAAGACTCTATATCTTGCTAAGCTGAGAAATTGTCCGACTTCTCCTCGAAAAATGAGATTGGTTGCGGATTTGGTTAGAGGCCGTGATGTAATTAGTGCGTCTAACATCTTAAGGTTTTCTCCTAAAGAGGCTTCTAGAAAACTCGAGAAACTCTTGTGGTCTGCATTGCATAACTACGAGCAAAAATCGGGTAATAAGTGGGAAACTGGTGACCTTTATGTCAAAGAGATTTTTGTTGATAGCGCGAGAATGCTGAAAAGAATTCAAGCTGCTCCTCAAGGAAGAGCTCACAGAATAAGAAAAAGATCAAATCATGTGACAATTATTCTTGATACAATGAATAATGATACCATGACCAAAGAAACTGTAACCGAAAAGGAAAATAAGAAGTAATGGGACAGAAGACAAATCCAATAGGCAATAGACTAGGTTTCATCAGAGGATGGGATTCTAACTGGTACGGAGGTAAAGCTTATGGCGATAAAATCTTGGAAGATTATAAGATTCGAAGATATATTCAGGCTAGACTAAGAAAGGCAAGTGTCTCTAAAGTGATCATTGAAAGGACTCTTAAGGTAATTACAGTAACTATCAATACTGCTCGACCCGGTATCATTATTGGAAAAGGAGGACAGGAAGTGGATAGACTAAAGGAAGAGTTGAAAAAACTTACCAAAAAGGACGTTCAAATCAATATCTACGAGATTAAGAGACCTGAGCTGGATGCTAAATTGGTAGCTGATAACATTGCTAGACAAATTGAAGGTAGAATTTCTTTTAGAAGAGCCGCTAAAATGGCTGTAGCTTCTACCATAAGAATGGGTGCTGAAGGAATCAAGGTTACGGTGGCTGGAAGATTGAATGGAGTGGAAATGGCAAGAACTGAGACGTATAAAGAAGGACGTATTCCTTTGCATACCTTCAGAGCGGATATCGACTATTCTTTGTCAGAGGCACATACAACCTATGGTCGAATAGGTATTAAAGTGTGGATCTGCAAAGGTGAGGTTTATGGAAAAAGAGATCTAACGCCAGCTGTAAATTACAGCAAGAATACAGGCGGAGGAGCCCAAGGAAAAGGAAAGTTTAAATCAAGAAAAAAGAGTAATAATCCATCATAATCATGTTATTACCAAAGAAGACAAAATATAGAAAACAGCAGAAAGGCCGCAATAGAGGTCTTGCCTATAGAGGCTCTGAGATTTCTTTTGGAACTTTCGGTATCAAATCTTTGATGTCGGGAAGACTAACCAGTCGTCAAATTGAAGCTGCTCGTATCGCTGTTACAAGATATATGAAAAGGGAAGGACAAGTTTGGATTCGTGTTTTTCCTGACAAACCAATAACCAAAAAGCCAGCCGAGGTAAGGATGGGAAAAGGTAAAGGTGCTCCTGATCATTGGGTGGCAAATGTGAAGCCAGGTACTATCATGTTCGAAATTGATGGTGTTCCTTATGATATAGCAAAAGAGGCACTTCGATTGGCAGCTCAAAAATTGCCAGTGACTTGTAAGATGGTTATTAGAAGAGATTTTGAAATTAAGCAATAATTGAATTGAGATGAAGGCATCTGTTATTAAAGAAATGACTACTGAAGAACTTCAAGACAAATTGGTTGAAGAAAAAGAACTTTACTCAAAATTGAAGTTAAATCACGCAGTTTCTCCCCTAGAGAACCCATTATCAATTCGTTCAAAAAGAAAAGTTATTGCGAGGTTGAGAACAGAATTAAACAAAAGAGCAATTAACGGTTAATAAGCATTGTGATGAGAAATTTAAGAAAGACCAGAACGGGAATTGTGAGTAGCAATAAAATGGACAAAACCATTACCGTGCTTGTGGAACGTAAGGAAAAACATAAGATTTATGGGAAATTCCTTAGAAAGTCTACAAAATTTGTTGCGCATGACGAGAAGAATGATTGCAATGAAGGAGATACCGTAAGAATTATGGAAACAAGGCCTTTGAGCAAGAGAAAGTGCTGGAGGTTAGTTGAAATTGTTGAAAGAGCTAAATAATATTAAAGCTAGTAGATTATGATACAGCAGGAATCAAGATTAAGAGTAGCGGATAACAGTGGAGCCAAGGAAGTGCTTTGTATTAGAGTCCTTGGCGGTACCAAAAGGAGATATGCCTCAATAGGAGATCAAATCGTTGTTTCAGTGAAGGATGCTGTTCCAGCAGGTAATATCAAAAAAGGTGCTGTTTCCAGAGCTGTTGTCGTGAGGACAAAGAAGGAAGTTAGAAGACAGGATGGTTCCTACATACGTTTTGATGATAATGCAGTAGTGTTACTCAATAATACTGGCGAAATGAGAGGAACACGGATTTTTGGTCCTGTTGCAAGAGAGTTAAGGGAAAAGCAATTTATGCGTATTGTTTCATTAGCACCTGAAGTGCTTTAATTGAATAAAGATGAAGTTACACATTAAAAAAGGAGATCAAGTAGTCGTTATATCTGGTGATAACAAAGGAAAAGAGGGGAAGGTATTATCAGTGGATATTGTTAAGGGACGTGCCTTGGTTGAAGGTGTTAATCTTATTTCAAAGCACACAAAGCCAAATGCTGCGAATCCAGATGGTGGAATCGTTAAAGTTGAAGGCTCTATCCATTTGTCTAATTTAATGGTTATTGATGGAAAGGGTGATGCAACAAGAGTTTATCGCGAGAAAGATAAAGACGGTAAGTCAATGAGAATGTCGAAAAAGAATAAAGAAGTTATTAAGTAATGGCAAATTCAGATTATACACCAAGACTTAAGAAAAAATATAACGATGAAATCGTTAACAATCTTAAGGAGAAGTTCAAGTTTACTTCAGTGATGCGAGTTCCTAAGATTGAAAAGATTTGCTTAAATCAAGGCTTGGGAGCGGCAGTAGCCGATAAAAGGTTAATAGAACAAGCTGTAAATGAGATGACACTCATCACTGGACAAAAAGCAATTGCGACTTATTCTAAGAAGGACATTTCAAACTTTAAACTTAGAAAAGGGATGCCGATTGGTGTAAAAGTTACACTTAGAGGTGATATGATGTGGGAGTTCCTTGATCGTTTGATTTCTGTTTCTCTTCCAAGAACGAGAGATTTTAAAGGAATCAGTAGAAAGGGATTTGACAAGAGTGGAAATTACACTTTCGGAATAGAAGAGCAAATTATATTCCCAGAGATAGACATTGATAAAGTGAATAAAATTAACGGGATGGACATCACGTTTGTAACTACTGCCCAAAACAAAGAAGAGGCATTTGAGTTATTGACTGAATTCGGAATGCCGTTTAGAAAAAATTAATAGAACTATGGCAAAAGAATCAATGAAAGCAAGAGAGCGTAAAAGAGCCAAAATGGTTGCTCAATACGCTGAAAAGAGAGCTAGACTAAAAGCTGAAGGAGATTGGGACGCGCTGCAAAAGTTGCCGAAAAATTCTTCTAAAGTTAGAATGCACAACAGATGTTCTATTACTGGTAGACCAAAGGGTTTCATGAGACAGTTTGGGATTTCCAGAGTGATGTTTAGAGAGATGGCCAACAAAGGCCTGATTCCAGGAGTAAAAAAAGCAAGTTGGTAATTATATTAAAGAATTAGACAGATGTTAACTGATCCTATAGCTGACTATTTGACGAGAATTCGTAACGCTGTACAAGCAAATCACAGAGTGGTAGAAATACCTGCGTCAAATTTTAAAAAGGAAATCACAAAAGTCCTTTTTGATAAGGGTTATATTTTAAATTATAAGTTCGATGATGCTTCCGCACAAGGAACAATCAAAATCGCATTAAAATATCATCCTGTTACAAAGGTCCCAGCAATCAGAAAACTTGAAAGAGTAAGTAGACCTGGACTTAGAAAGTACAGTAATTCTACTGATTTGCCTAGGGTTTTAAATGGTCTTGGAATAGCGGTTATTTCAACATCAAAAGGCGTAATGTCAGATAAAGATGCTCGTGCTCAGAAAGTTGGCGGAGAAGTAATCTGTAAAGTATATTAATAACTAGAGAGAGATGTCAAGGATAGGAAATGCAATTATAAACGTGCCCTCTGGAGTTGAAGTTAGCGTAGATGCCAATAATTTGGTAACCGTTAAAGGTCCAAAGGGAGAATTGACTCAGCAATTGGATAGCTGCGTGAAGCTTGAAAATAAAGAAGGAGTAATAACCTTTGAAAGAGTGAGTGAGGCGAAGGATCACAAAGCCAAGCATGGTTTGTACAGATCTCTTGTAAATAATATGGTTATTGGTGTAAGCGAGGGTTACAAAAAGGAAATGGAACTTGTTGGTGTTGGTTACAGAGCGCAGACAAGTGGTCAGCAATTGGAACTAGCTTTAGGTTTTTCGCATAATGTGATCATTGTGTTGCCAGAAGAAGTTAAAGTAACCACAGAAACTGAAAGAGGTAAAAACCCTAAGATTACATTGGAATCTCACGATAAACAATTGATCGGACAGGTTGCAGCAAAAATTAGATCTCTAAGAAAACCTGAACCTTTTAAAGGCAAAGGGATCAAATTCGTTGGAGAGCATATTAGAAGAAAAGCTGGTAAGGCAGCAGCAAAATAATAGAAAATGGGACTAACTAAAGCAGAGCGCAGAAAAAGGATTTCGAAGAGAATCAGAAAGGTAGTAAAAGGTACTACTGATAAGCCTAGATTAGCAGTATACAGAAGCAACAAGGAAATTTATGCTCAGTTAATCGATGATTTGAGCGGAACTACTTTAGCTTCAGCTTCTACTTTAAACGCTAAGTTGAAAGGTTCTAAAATGGACCAGGCAAAGGAAGTGGGAAAGCTGATTGCAGGCGCTGCAATGAAGAAGGGAATTAAAGAAATATGTTTTGATCGAGGAGGTTTCCTTTATCATGGACGTATAAAATCATTGGCTGAAGGTGCTCGAGAAGCAGGAGTCCAATTTTAAAATATTATAGAATAGAGTTATGACAAACGCAAGTGTCAAGAGAGTTAAATCAAGCGAAATAGAATTAAAGGATCGTTTGGTGAGCATCAGAAGGGTAACAAAGGTTACCAAAGGTGGTAGAACTTTCGGTTTCTCAGCCATCGTGGTAGTTGGAAATGAAAATGGTGTTGTAGGACATGGACTTGGAAAAGCCAAGGAAGTTACAACTGCGATCTCTAAAGGAATCGATGATGCTAAAAAGAATCTCATTAAAGTGCCTATCGTTAATGGAACTGTTCCTCACGAGCAATTAGGTAAGTTTGGTGGAGCTAGAGTGTTCCTCAAGCCTGCTGCAAATGGAACCGGTGTTATTGCTGGTGGTGCGATGCGTGCGGTCATGGAGAGTGTTGGAATAAAAGATGTATTGGCAAAATCTAAAGGTTCGTCAAACCCGCATAATGTGGTTAAGGCGACCATAGAAGCACTCTTACAAATGAGAGATGCCAATGCTGTTGCTCAACATAGAGGAGTGACTTTAGAAAAAGTATTTAACGGCTAAAGACAAAGCGATGGGAAAGATTAGGATAAAACAAGTTAGGAGTAAAATCAATAGACCGAAAGATCAAAAGAAGACTCTTATCGCTCTAGGCCTTAAGAAAATGAATCAAGTGGTGGAACACAACGATACCCCTCAAATTTTGGGTATGGTAAGAAAGATTTCGCATTTGGTTGAAGTTGAAAAAGTTTAAAGGATTTAAAATGAATTTGAGTAATTTAAAACCTGCTGAGGGAGCTACTAAAAAGAAGAAGAGAATTGGTAGAGGAGAAGGCTCTGGCCATGGTGGAACTTCAACAAGAGGCCACAAAGGAGCTAAGTCTCGATCTGGATACTCGAAAAAAATAGGTTTTGAAGGTGGACAAATGCCACTTCAAAGAAGAGTACCTAAATACGGCTTCAAAAATATTAACCGAGTAGAGTATAGAGGTATTAACTTAGATATACTTCAAGCTTTAGTTGAGAAAACAAAAACAAAAACTGTAGATTTGGCTTTTCTTCAAGAGAATGGTCTTGCTTCGAAAAAGGACAGAGTAAAAATCTTGGGAAGAGGTGAGTTAAAAGATAAAATTACCGTTGAGGTTCACGCTTATTCTAAAACAGCTAAGGAAGCTATAGAGGCGAAAGGCGGAGAAGCCAAAACAATTTAATAATAGCATGAAGAGGTTTGTTGAAACTTTAAAGAATATTTGGAATATAGAGGAATTGCGTAAGCGAATACTCTATACTTTGGCATTGCTATTGATCTACAGAGTGGGTGCTTTTGTAGTCTTGCCAGGAATTGATTCTGGTAAATTGGCAGCTGCTAACGCTGATGCTGGTGGTTGGGCTGAATTGATCAACCTATTTGCTGGAGGAGCTTTTACAAGAGCATCGGTTCTGGCTTTGGGTATCATGCCTTACATTACAGCATCCATCTTTATGCAATTGGCCGGAATTGCCGTCCCTTCACTAGCTAAGATGCAAAGGGAAGGTGAAAGTGGCAGAAGGAAATTTAACCAAATTACAAGGTTGCTCACAGTGGTGGTGACTTTTTTCCAAGGGATTACTTACCTAAATAGTCCGTTAGTTCCACATGAAGCATTAATTGATCCAAATGCAGGTTTCTGGGGTTTCACACTTCCATCAGTAATTATCTTGGTGACAGGAACGCTCTTTGCTATGTGGCTGGGCGAAAGGATTACTGACAATGGATTGGGTAATGGAGTATCATTGCTAATTATGGTTGGTATTATCGCATCTTTCCCAACGGCAATGGTTTTCGAATTCCAAACAAGATTAGATGGTTCAGGTGGACCTTTGATGTTCTTATTGGAGATAGCCTTCTTACTGCTTGTAATTTTATTGAGTGTCTTACTCGTACAGGGTACTAGAAAGGTACCAGTGCAATATGCTAAACGGATTGTTGGTAATAAACAATATGGAGGCGTACGTCAGTATTTGCCGCTTAAAGTGAATGCAGCTGGTGTTATGCCAATTATCTTTGCAAGTGCGATTATGCAAATTCCAGCGTTGTTTAGTGGCGTAGAAGGGGCTACTGGCTTTGTAGTTGCACTATCAAACCCATTTGGCTTTTGGTATAATTGTGTGTTAGCGATATTCATCATTTTGTTTACCTACTTCTACACAGCGATTACATTTTCGCCTCAGCAGTTGGCCGAAGAAATGAAAAGAAATGGTGGTTTTATACCTGGGATTAAACCTGGTAAAAAGACTGCAGAATATATAGATAATATTATTTCAAGAATAACATTGCCTGGTTCATTTTTCCTTGCATTTGTATCAATTCTTCCAGCATTCGCATACCAGTTTGGTGTGACGAATTCATTTGCGCTGTTCTTTGGAGGAACATCACTTTTGATTATGGTGGGAGTTATATTGGACACTCTGCAACAAATAGAAAGTCATCTTTTAATGCGTCACTATGATGGATTGATGAAGACTGGAAAAATCAAAGGGCGATCGTCTGTAAGTATGGCAGCGGGCTAATATAGTGTGATGATATACTACAAGACGGAAGAAGAAATTGATTTAATAAGAGAAAGTTCTTTACTTGTTGGAAAAGTTCACGGTGAGATTTCTAAATGGATCGAACCTGGGGTTACAACGCTAAAGCTTGACGCTATAGCGGAAGAAGTAATACGAGATCATGGAGGTGAGCCTGCGTTTAAAGGTTATAACGGCTTCCCAAATACTTTGTGTGCTTCACCAAATGAATGCGTTGTACATGGTATTCCCAATGATAAGCCTTTGAAAGAAGGTGATATCATTTCGCTGGATTGTGGAGTTGAGATGAATGGCTTTTTTGGCGATTCAGCATATACTTATCCAGTTGGTGATGTTTCGGAGGAAGTATCCAATTTGCTGATAGCTACGAAAGAATCTCTATATAAGGGAATCGAACAGGCAGTTTCAGGCAATCGATTAGGAGATATTGGATATGCTATTCAGAACTATGTGGAAACCCAAGGTTATGGCGTTGTTCGAGAATTAGTTGGACACGGAATTGGAAGAGAGTTGCATGAAGATCCTCAAGTTGCCAACTATGGCAGAAGAGGAAAAGGAACTCAGCTAAAAGAGGGGTTGGTGATTGCTATAGAGCCAATGATAAATATAGGAACGAAAGATGTTAAAGAATTAAGCGATGGATGGACAATTGTAACTGGCGATGCTAAACCGTCAGCACATTTTGAGCATACCATTGTTGTGAGAAAGAATAAAGCCGAGATCTTATCGACATTTGAATTTATAGAGGAAAAAGTAAACGTATAAAACGTAAAAGAAATATTAATATATGGCTAAACAGGCATCAATAAAACAAGACGGAGTGATTATAGAAGCGCTCTCCAATGCTATGTTTAGAGTTGAACTTGAAAATGAACATGTAATAACAGCTCATATTTCAGGGAAAATGAGAATGCATTATATTAAGATTCTTCCAGGGGATCGTGTTCAAGTGGAGATGTCTCCATATGACTTGTCCAAAGGAAGAATAGTTTTTAGATATAAATAAATAGAAAATGAAAGTACGAGCATCACTAAAAAAGAGAAGTGCTGACTGTAAGATTGTGAGAAGGAAGGGAAGGCTTTACGTTATCAATAAAAAGAACCCTAAGTTCAAACAAAGACAAGGTTAATATATTAGGAATATGGCAAGAATCGCTGGCATTGATTTACCGAAATATAAGAGAGGCATAATTGGCCTAACTTACTTATATGGTATTGGAAAACCTACCTCTGCTCAAATACTAAAAGATGCAGGTGTAGACGAGAACAAGAAAGTTCAGGACTGGAATGATGATGAATTGAATAAAATTCGTCAGATCATTAGTGAAATGAAGGTTGAAGGTGCATTGAGAGCTGAAGTCCAACTGAACAT
>JALEGO010000570.1 GCA_022763165.1 Flavobacteriales bacterium | reverse complement strand
TATATTCACAGATTTATTTGGTTGTTCTATTTTAATGTATGCATATTCTGTCCAATTTATATTTTGTACAGCAATTTTATTACCAACAGGAATTCTTGCAGAATCTCCCAATCCATGATTCCCCCAAAAAGAAAACATCCAAGCAAATAATCCAATGAAAACTAAGATTCCAATTAAACTCCTTAAAGCTCGATTAATGACGTTGTTGTTCAAGTATAAAAATAATCTTGACTGAGGCTTTTTCTTGCTTAAAAACTCTAATGATTTTATAATTACAAATGAATATACGATTGCCAGAATCGTAATCTTAATTATTTGTAAAAATAAATGAATAATTGCGTCCATAAATTTTCGATAGCCTGAGAATCAATTTATTTGTTATATCCTATTATTGTCTGCTGACGCACAACGGCCCGTGCAGCCGCAGTGCGTAGCGCAGCGAAGCATTGTCGACTGCACTGTGTTCTTCGCCGTTTATTCATCTTACTTTCTATACTTCTTTTGGGGCTCTGCGGCCATACCTAATGGAAAATCCAACTGCTTAAGCTTTCTTTTTTTGACCCATTCTTTTACTAAAATTGGTAATCTTGAAGTAACCTCTTTTCCTATAATTATTTCTGTAATTATCCCCATATGCAACATATCTATCATCCTACACAAGTAAGATTTCCCTTGAATCCACCAAGTATAATATGCATCAACAAAAAGATAATGACCTACTTTTTTGCCAAGATTAGATTCAACTTCTTTTAATTCCATTCCATCTAGAAGAGATTCATATACTCCATCGGCAACTCTACTACCAAATGAGGTTGTAAAATAGTATTCTTTAATTTCCCATAATGCAATTGGATCAACTATACTAGGGTAAGCTCCATCAACTGTTCTTGACAAGATTCTAGATGGATAATTGTTTTCAGTAAACATCGCCAGCTTTCTTGGGTCATGATCAAAATCAGTTCCCCTTAGACCTTGTTCAATAAGCATATTGATGATTGACGTAAAATATGCAATAACCTTCTTATTACCTTTTTGTTTGTTCATTGGAAAAGGAATAGTTGGCTTGATTGCTTCTTTTAAACGATTGAATTCTTGTTCGGCTACACTGAAATCCATCAGATTCCCTTCAACCTGATTATTTAACACATCGGCTCGATATTGAAGGTATGATTCCATTTTTAAACACATCTCTGTAGGCTTCCCATCCTTTTTCATCACAAAATCAGTATTAAACGATTCCGATTTAAAAAAGTCAATTATTTCCTGAGATGTAAAGGCTTTCACTTGAGGAATAGCCGTTTTCTTTTTGGCTAAAAACTCTTTAATCTTCTTTATTTCAGGAGGCACAGTTATGTTATCCTTTAGTTTTAATCCTTTTGGTAATGAGTCACTATACCCCTTTTGATTTGATAGGTATTTAATATTAGCCCAAAACTCTAATGGTAGATTAGTAAAATTAGGATTCGCCTTCATATAATCTTTTTTCAAATTCCCTGGTGAACTCTGTTAGGGAGATACCTAAAGCTTCGACAATTTTTTTTAATTCGATTATGTCTATTCTTCGTTCTCCATTTTCCATTTTGCTGATAAATGATTGAGGAACATTAAGCTTACTTGCAAGATCAATTTGTCTCATGCCAACACCAACTCTTAAACTATATAAAGTCTTAAGCAGTATCTTATGCTCTTTGCTATGTAAGCTCTTATCCATTGCTAACAAAAGTAAATCCTAATTCAGGATATACCATATTAGGATATTAGCACACTTTGCTTTATCTTGCATAAAAATCTAAGCCATGCAGCTATCATTAGATAACAAGTTCGCAAATTATATACCTCATAAATCCCAATTATTGAAATGGGTAGGAAATAAACAGAGGTTTGCAGGTGAAATTGCGAAATTTTTTCCCGTTAAATTTAATACCTTCTATGAACCTTTTATTGGAAGTGGAGCTGTCATTGCCACTGTATCACCTCGAAATGGTGTTGGCTCAGATGCATTCAAACCTTTAATGGATATCTGGAAAAAATTACAGTCTAATCCAAATGAACTAATTGAATGGTATGCAGTACGAAGGAATAGATTAGAAAAAGAAGATAAGAAAACTGTTTATGAAGACATAAAAGCTTCTTTTAATGCTAATCATAATGGGGCAGATTTTCTTTATCTTACTAGGTCATGCTATGGTGGAATAATTCGATTCCGAAAATCAGATGGTTATATGAGTACTCCATGCGGGGTTCATACCCCTATATCCGTCAAAACATTTAGTAAAAGAGTTAAAGAATGGAATTTAAGGCTCAGAAATGTTACCTTTCTTAATATAGACTACACAGATGCTTTTGATATGGCTAAGGAAGGCGACCTTATTTATTGTGATCCTCCTTACAGTCATAGTCAAAGCATATTATATGGTGCTCAGGACTTTAAATTATCTGAACTTTTTGAAAAGATTAAAGAAGCCAAAAATAAAGGTGTTAAAGTTGCTCTAAGTATTGACGGTAAAAAGAAATCTGGGAACTATTTATGTGATTTACCAATTCCTGAAAATGTATTTGAAGAAGAAATATTCGTAAGTGTTGGAAGGTCAATGCTAAGAAGATTTCAAATGGAAGGTCAATCATTAGAATCCGAACTCGTTTCAGATCGACTTTTGCTTAATTATTCTGTTTAAAAAATGGCGAAGAACGGCCAGGCTACGTGACGTGCCGGATTCTAAATTTACCATTTTCGTTCCATTTCACAAATGCTAGTGCAGGCAGCAAAAGACGATGATGGCGCAGCCTGGCTTTTTCTGTCTGTGCGGGTTTTTTAATCTCCATTTTCCTCTCGAAGATTTTTACCGGCATGGCATGTAGCCATTGTTGTGCGTTCGTGTTTATTTCACTTCAAATTTCATCTTTGTCAGTAATTTACCGAAGTAGTTCTTATAGTTATAAGTTTTCCTTATTTCTGTATCTAAAAAGCTTTGAATATTCGTTACTCCAAAGTTTTCATAATTCGACTGAAACACAAAATATTCACTACTTGAATTCAAAAACCTCTCCTTGAAATATCTATTCGTTTTGAGCAAATTCTGAATACCGTTCTCTAAAATTTGTGTTTTGTGTTCTATCCAAGTCTGGTCGTAACTTTTTATAAGTTTTTCTATTCGTAGTAATCGATTTTTTTCTTCCGATTTAAGTGCATCAACAGCCAATTTCCAGTCTAAAAACAAAACACATTTATGAAATATCAAATATTGAAATAGCGATTTAAATTCTAGCAACTCAGGTAGTCCTTCAACACGATATTCATTTGGATTAATAATATTTGATTCTCCTTCAAAAGAATTTGCCGAAAACAAGGAATAAAACTCATCTTGCTCATCTACTACACTTATTTGAATTTCTGCTTTTTGTGCCAAATGATTCTTGATAAAAGATTCAATACTATTTCTATGACCGTATTTATAATCATTGTATTCGATCACTAATTCCCTTTTTAGCAAGAACAGTTTTTCCTTTTCAGCTTGATTTGCTTTTTCTTCAAACTGAGGCAAATCTCCATATTTTGAAATTAACTTATTGATTTCATTTATCATCATTTTAATAGTTCATGTTTACAACAGACACCTTACACACAGTTCAAGGGACATCGGTAACACTATTCAATTCTTAAATATAATACTTTTTCATAGAGCCTCCCTAGCTGT
>JALEGO010000569.1 GCA_022763165.1 Flavobacteriales bacterium | reverse complement strand
GCCAATGGCAGGATCGTACCACCTTGCATGATAATCTAGCCAATCCAATCCAAAATCGCTGTTCAGCTCTTTACCAGAATACTGATAATTATTTTCTAAACCACTGACTTGGTTCCAATTTCCTTCCATTACCAGACCAAATGGGTAGTAATGATTTTCCTGAAGAACTTCTGAGCCTGACTGAATTTTCCCATCTGAATTCAGGTCTGCGAAATTGACCCGTGAATTCCCAATATGATCCTTGATTGTAAATTCATTTTGATAATTGGAACCCAATGAGACAGTTCTTCCTTCCATGTGTTGAATGGACTCAAGTACACCATTTAAATACTCAAAGTCATCGCTGTAATTCTTATAAACAGCGTTCCCATAATGATCAGCTGTAATTTTCAGCATTTTTTTGCCTTCAGCGTTATAGCGTACCTTTATCGTATCAGCGTTGTCAAAAACAAATAGACAAGGCAAATTCCTGGCATTATAGAATACATCCATATTCTTATGATCATCTCGGATCATATTGCCATTTTGGTCATATTGGTACCCTGCAGAAGATTTGTTGGTTGTAAAGCCCCCAATTTGATCACCTAACTCCTCAAGGTTAATTAGTTGATTTTCATTATTATATGAGTATTTTAAATCATCTAAAATGCTTTGAGGCAGCTTCCCAACTCGGGATAAGTTTTTAATGTTCCCATTGAGATCGTAGTCAATACTTTTTAGATCATAAAGACCGGACGAAGTATAATGAGTTCCGTTAAATTTATTGTGTTCAGCTCTTTTTAACTGATCCAGATCATCATATGAATAGTTATACAGCTGCTTATCATTTCCACCAACCCTCCATTCTATGATTGATGGAGAACCATTATATTTCCTTGTGGAGGAAATACCATTGATGTCAGTGTCAAAATGGAGTTTTGCCGAAAAAAGATCCTTGGAAAATTTACCTTGCCCATTAACATTTATGGTCTGGCTATAAGCAGTGACAAATGCAATTTGAAAGAAAAAAAATAAATATAAAGTGAAGGAACCCGACCTGCTTGCTAATTTGCTTTTCATGAGAAATTCGTTTGTTCCATAAATTTCCCGATTAAAACACAAAATTTACATCACAATTTAAGCGGCATGTAGCTCGAAGGTTAATAAAAACCCCTCAATAGAGGGGCTTACAAGGTTTAATAGAGAATTAATCAATTCGGTTTCTTTGGATTGTAATATCCTGTTATTTGCCCATAGAGACTTCTCATTTGATTCATATACCTATCATCTCTTTCTACTCTAGGTTTTATATACCAGCCATCTTTTGAGAAATAATAGGTATGACCAACTTGATCTTTCCCATAGTAAACAGCTCCATGCGTTACCTGATTCCCAATAGCAAATCGAATTATTGTCTTACCAAAAATGGCTTCATCAGGAGATACCAGTTCATAATCAGCTTTTAAAATAGCATCGAAGTCAGCGCCATATGAAATGCCCACTCCTTTTTCTATTCTTTCCCCATCTGAACCAGCTACGGCAGCACCCCAACAGTTATAATAATCAACCTCATGGCCTTTAAATCTTCCATCTATTCCCTGAACCAAATCAAAAGTTGCCTCCTCAATGGAGTAGGTGCTAAATCGATTCGAAAGCGCCAAAGCTTCAGTAAAATTATTGTTCAGCATAATCTTTTTCCCGGGTTTTAAATTCAATTCGCAGCCAGCCTCCATACAACCCTGATCTTCTAAGATTTCTTCCGCTACAAGCACATTATACTCTGTATCTTCTCCGAATAAAAATGTGGCCAAGGTATTTGCATTATCTCCTTCTTCTGCAATGAGATTTCCGTCTGCATCCGGAATCCAAACACTTCTACCATCAGGATCAATAAAAGTCATTGGATTGTTAAGGGTATAATTATAAGGCGACCAAGATTTATAATTCTCGGCTAAGGGATCTACAGAATTCCACCTCCCAATTGATGGTATGTAGTATCTAGCACCAAAATCTATCCAATCCAGTCCGAAATCCTCGATTTTTTCTTTTGATGAATACTGCCAATAGTTTTCCACCCCAATGACAGTACCCCAATCGTCTTTCTCAGCACCAAAGGGATAATATTCTTCCTTTTGCAAAATTTCAGTATTAGAATTGATTAAACCATTGTGATCCAAATCCGCAAAATAGGCTCGAGCATTCCCTAGATGATCTTTGACAACAAATTCATTCTGGAAGTCGCTGATATGCTTCAATGTTCTTCCTTCACTATGACGGATTGATTCTAAATCTCCATTTACAAATTCTATACCTTTCGTATAGTGCTTACGGTTAATCTGCCCACTGGAGTTGATTGATTCTTTTAAATACTTCCTACCAAGAGCATCATAATATATTCTTAGCGTATCTTGATTATCAAATATAAATTCGACTGGTAAATTGTTGCTATTGTATTTAATAGAAAGAGCTTGAGCATCCATATAAGTTATGTTACCATTATTATCATATGAAATTTGCCCATTACCCCAATACCACCAATCTTTTGGCTTATAACCTGCAGAACCATCACCTAGCTCAATTAGGTTTGTAAGACGGTTACTATTATCATACGTGTAATGTAAATTATCGTAGATACCTGCATTGGCAGATATATTTTGTCCGTTTCTTTGCAAGAGTAAAATATTTCCATTCAGATCATATTTTATCTCTCTTAAAGCGTAAGAGCCAGGAGAACCTGAATACTGATTATTATGGTAATATGAATGATCAGCTTTTATTAATTGATCATGATCATCATAATTAAAATCATATTTAACCCTTTGATCATTTTTCTGTGTCCATTCGTATGAACTGATGGTACCATTGTATTTAGGGTTAAGTCCGTTTTCATAGTTAATCCTTGACGAGAAAACATCCTCATTTTTGTATAGATTTGTATTCACTTGAGCAACAGCGACTTTAAGGCACAAAATCAGCCCAATTGTAATTTGAATTTTATTGACCCCCATGGTTTTATTTCTTTGATTTGATTAGCGATTATTTTTATATGTTTCCAAAAGCTCTAAATTATCCGTATCATATTGGATATTAGCCCCCGCGTCATTTGCTTTTTCAATAGGAGAGAACACTTCATCGGTCATCTGTTGACCATGCTCTGTTCTATATTTGGCTCGATATCTAACGGCATTGTTCAGAAGGTTTTGGTATACTTTTGTAAATAGAGGGTGCCTGGGATCACCGCTATACCCTTCGCTTTCCAATTGAATTTGACTAGGGATCAGATGTGCGGTTTCAACGTTCATCACCGAGCCCAGCCATTCGTCCATATCAGCTGCACTCAGCTCTTTATGGTTACCTAAATACGTTTCTATTTGGACCTTCTTATATTGACCCGTTTTACGATTAAACCCTTTTGGAGTAACTACTGAGTTCCCCTGCATGAGGGTTCCATGGTTCGTTTTTAGATAGACCTTGGTATCCAAAGACATTAATGTTTGGATATCTTGCCAGCCCATTTCAGTTGCGCTCATTGCCTCTAGAATCACTCCTGCATGATTCATGAACTTTGTGCGATGTTTTAATTTTGTTTTCTCGTGGAACTCGTAATTCAAAGTGCCGTCATTATTCCGAGATATTTTTACTGCTCTACCCTTTGCATCCACAACCTGTCTACCATCAGGATCCACAAAAGTCATCGGACTATTCAAAGTATAGCTATATGGTGACCAAGTCATATATTTTTCTGCAAGTGGATCAACTGAATTCCAACGACCCATGCCCGGATCATAAAATCTTGCTCCAAAATCAATCCAGTCAAGACCAAAATCTTCTACTTTTTCTTTAGAAGCATATTTATAGTGGTTTTCGACTCCAGTAATGGTTGGATCTGTCATTTCAACACCAAAGGGAAAGTAATGTTCTTCCTGAAGGATTTCTGAAGATTTGATCAAACCATTTTTATCTTGATCGGCAAAGTAGACTCTTGAATTACCAAGATGGTCTTTTAGTGCAAACTCGTTTTGAAAGGAAGTACCATATCTTGATGTCCTCCCCTCTTTATGAGAAATGGATTCCAAGGTTCCATTGAGATATTCAAAATCATCCACATAATGCTTCCCAATTGCATTTCCGTTTCTATCGATTGATTTCTTCAGGTACTTACGACCATCCGTAGTATAATATATTCTTAGCGTATCGCGATTGTCGAAAATAAACTGATAGGGTAAGTTGTTTGCATTGTACTTAATATCAACATCTTTATTCTCCAACCGAATGATATTACCATTGTTGTCATAGTCGATTTCGCCATTGGTCAAATAGCCTAATTCATTAGTAACTTTATAACCCATGTCCAGTGCTCCCATTTCTTTTACATGAGTAGCCCTGTTTTGATCGTCATAACTATAAATCAAATAATCTACTTGTGTAGTTTGATTAAAAACATCTTGTCCTCCACGAGCGAGTATTTCTATGTTTCCATTCAAATCATAATCGATTTGGCGGATACCAAGAGTGCTGCTGCTTTGATTACCATTCACTTTGAATAGGTGATCTTTTGTAAGCTGATAATGATTGTCATATTCAAAATCAAACAACAACCTATCCTGATTATCAACTTTCCATTCACAGGAGCTAACGGTACCATTAAAATTGGGATGGTTAGCTTGATCGTAATTGATCTTTGATGAGAACAGGTCTTTGTTTTTAATGTTTTGTGATTTAAGATTGATTGGAATCAAGCACAATAGAAACATAAGGCGCTTAATAATGACATATCTGAATATAGAGCTTTGCATTGTTTTTGATTAAGGTTTTAGGTGTTATCAGTGTTCGTGATCATGATCCTCCATATCACCAATAACTGGATACATTTTATTCGTTATTCCCATTCCGTTATTATATCTATAAGTGTTTTCCTCTGATCCTGTTTGCAGACCAATTCCCATAAATCTTCTACCAGTTACTGAATTTGAAATATTCACGACAGGCCTTAGGACATTCACCCAATCTTGTTGAATAACATTTCTTGGTGTAGAATAACTAGAAATACTGTAAACGCCTTGAGCATTCTTATAGGTGTTATGCCCCAAACCAAGAACATGAGCTGTTTCATGCGCATAAGTCCTTTTCCGCTTTAGTTGACCAGTTGTCATTGTTATTACACCGCTATTTGACGCGTAGTTACTTGTTACTCCTGGTGCATCTTCTACTACTTGTAAAAAATTGGAATTCGGATTACTTGCAAATGCTTGCATAGCCGCAGCATGAGTATCGTGAATCTTTATTTTCACAGTAGTTTTCACTGTGTACTCCTTACCATCTATCTTTACCTGTTCAGTGCCGTTCCACTCATTAATTGCCGCGTCCTCCATCCAGTCTGTATTCGATACAAAATTTAGATTTGAACCTTCTTCTTTTAAAACTTTCGCACTTTCAGGAGACCAGTGATACACAACATTAACCCTTATCGTGTTGGTTTTTCTGTCATGAATAAACTCAGCATTTCGACCGTCTGGATCAACATAGGTAAGCGGACTGTTAAGTGCATAATTGTATGGAGACCACATGAGAAACTTTTCCGCCAATGGATCCACCGAATTCCATCTACCGATTGATGGAATGTAGAAACGCGCCCCAAAATCAATCCAATCTAATCCAAAGTCATCTATTTTTTCTTTGGACCCAAACTTATACAGGTTCTCAGTACCAATGACATTCGAGTTAGATTTTGCTTCCAGTCCAAAGGGGAAAAACTCTTCTTTTTGTAAAGTTTCTGAGTTCGATTCGATTTTGTCATTTCCGTTGAGATCTGCAAAATATATTCTCGGATTGCCAAGATGGTCTTTAATGGTAAATTCATTTTGGAATGAAAACCCGTTTTTAGTAGTTCGACCTTCTGAGTGAGCTATGGACTCAAGTACGCCATTGACATATTCAAAATTTCTAGCTTGAGATTTATAGTTTATTTGACCATTAGAATCAATTGATTTTTTAAGGTATTTTTTCCCACTTGCAGTATAGAGCATACGCAAAGTATCTACACCCGAAAACACAAACAAATAT
>JALEGO010000568.1 GCA_022763165.1 Flavobacteriales bacterium | reverse complement strand
ATGAACAATCCTGTAAAACTGAATGATCCAGATGGTCAAGCACCAGATTGCCCAGATTGCCCTAACAGTTTCTTCATTATTGATGTTGGGCCATTTATCTACACAAGAGGCACTGATGGCATCATGAGAGTTAGGAGAAGGACAGCAGAAGAGATGAAGTTTTTAGAAGTCGGATATATCGTGTTAAGAGAAGTAGGTGATCAACTTGCTCCAGGCTCTGGTAGCGTAATGGACGCTATTAAAGATGGGTCTGCTGAGCCAGTTGCTGGTGAAATTATGGATCGCATCATGGAGGAACAAATCAGAGATTATGATAGACATCTAGCTGACGACTTTGGTAGAGCCGGTGATGCTATGGGGCTTATTGAAATTCCGTTTGAAATTGGAGAAGTAGTAGGTCGACCAGAGAAAGAAGCTGAATTCCTTAGCAGATTGACTTTTGATGTCATGAATAAGTGGATGGACACACATGGTTATAACTCAAGAGAAGTTCTTACTGGGAGATTTCAAATTTCAAAATTTGATGGGTTTACAGCTGGACAGGTGATGAACATGTTTAACAGTACTTATCAAGTGCTTCATCAATTGAGTACTGGCTTTGATTTAGGAAGCTACGAGGGACAGTCTCTATTCATTGATCTCTATTTAGATGGGTCTGCAGAGGGACAGATAGGCAGAGCCATCAATCACAAAATGCAGTCAAATTTTGATGAAAACGAATTATACGACAAACTCTAATGAAAACAAATAAGAACAAAAAACAGAATCAAATGAGAGCTATATTAATTTTCACAATTGCCATTCTTATAGCCTTTACCGCAATCAGCCAAGAAAATGTAATTGATAAGATTAACTTTCCAAGCCCTGAAGCCACTTCGGCTATGATATATGGAAATCAAAAAGTGAATTTGGCTTCTGGAAAAGCAGAGATCAGCATTCCAGTTTACAAAGCAAAAAACAATGGTATTGAAGTCAATATTGAATTGAATTACAACTCAAATGGTTTGCGACCAGATGAACATCCGGGATGGGTGGGCAATGGATGGAGCTTATCGTGCGGAGGTCTCATCACTCGTGAAGTTGTTGGCCAAGAAGATGAGCTAAAATTATTTATAGACAATGCCCCCGAAAGAGCTGAAGATGGAAATTATAACCTAGGTTATTTATATAACAGCAATGACTTGAAATCAAACCATTGGAGCCAAGCAAATAATCTTCAAGCCTTGCATGCCAGTTCAGCTATTTTTCCAATGAAAGATTACGAACCCGATTTATTTCACTGCAGCTTCCCAGGATTTTCTGGGACTTTCCTTAGAAGTGAACAGGGTAAATGGATAATGAAAGAACATCCTGGAATCATCATTGAAGAATCCCTAAATCCTAATGGCCTTACGGATACCGTTATTTTGAGAACCACAACATGGCCAGGAGGTTATGGAACACCACCCGCCATAACCTATTCGACTAAATTCAAGCATGGTTTCTTTGAAGGATTTAAGATTACCGATATAGATGGTAAAATTTATTATTTCGGAAAGTACTTAAATGAAGCTGGATCCATGGAAGCATGTGAATGGAGTTACGATGCCATGACCATCTACAATTGGGGCTCGAGAATGGACACTTGGCATTTGGTCAAAATAGTTGACCCTCTTACCAATGCTGAAATGGAATTTGAATATGAAAAGAAAGACTCCATCATGAATGTCGCAAAATTCATGTCCATTTCGATTGATAGCCTAGGTGGAAGTTATAACAACTATCAGTTTGGTGATTTGCAAAGTTCTGTATCCGATATCGCTGCAACTTATAGAGGACGCATAGTAGAACCAGCCTACTTAAAATCTATTATTTACAACTCAAAATCTATTCATTTCCACACCTCAAGATCTACTGAATTAAGTGCTGATTTCAACAGCCTAAGATTGAACCGAAATGCTTCGGCCTACGATGCCTATATTGATGATATCATTTATGGTTATGAACTTAGATTATTTGGTGCGGACAGAACCTGGAATAATCAAAGCACATTTAATTGGCACAAGCTCGATTCAATAACCATGAGCAACCATAATACTCCAATCAAAAAGTTTCATTTTGAATATACATCAAATCCTAATTTAAGATTGAATCTGCTGTCATTCAGAACCGATGATCTCAATCCCTTCATGTTTGACTATAACTTCTCCAATTCCCTGCCCCCTTATCATCAAACCGCAACTGATCATTGGGGTTACCACAATGGAATGCTTGACCCTTTCCAAAACTACTATGATCAAGCACTCGACATAAGCTCTCACCCCACTCCACCGAGTTTTTCTGAATTGCGAAACTATTGGCAACATAGAGAACCAAATGTCGCAAAAATGGATGCCGAAATATTAACTAAAATCACTTACCCTACGCTTGGCTCGACTTCGTTCACATATGAGCCACTTTATTATGATAAACACGTTTACAGAGATTCAATAACAGGTGCGATTAGCGTCAGAACTAACAATGGCTCTGCAAATACACCCCACTCTCTTGGCTATGCGGGTGGTTTAAGAGTGAAAAAAACAATTGACGACCCTGTAAACGGAAACAAAGTGATAAAAGAATATCAATACTACGATGGTATTCTGTCCGGTGAGCAAAAGTACTTTTGGGAGAATTTTCAACCAACCGATGCCCTGAGCGTCCAAGTTAAATACAATGCTTTCATGACACATTCATTTGTTCCAGCCTCTAAAGGCTTGAATCATGTTGTCTATTCAAAGGTTGAAGAGGTTTTACCTGGAAATGGAAAAACAACTTATCACTTCAATAATTTCGATAGTCATCCCGATGATAATTTCATCACAACCCTTTATGAGGAACAATCCAGTCATCAACCACTTATAGACAGAAGCTATATCAGGGGTTTGCAAAATAAAAAAGAGGTATTTGATGAATCCGGACGATTACTACTAGAAGAAAACAGAACTTTTAGCACACATTACAAAAGTGTTTACAAACCTGTTAGAGCAGTTAAGCTAGAAAGACTTCAAATACCAGAAGCCGCTGTTTGGTTTACGCCATACACCGCATATGAAATTCCAGTTTTTCCTTTTTATAATGATTCTAATATTAGAACGCAATATTTTTACCCTGCCAATCATCCTGTACAGACATACACGTCTAAAGAGAAGGTCGTAAAAGATGCCAATGGTAATACCTGGTGGAAAAAAAGTCTTGACCATGAGGGAAAAGGCTATGTTGAGTATACTAAATATTACATCCAAATTGATGATTCTGTTAACATTTCTGGAGAAGCCAAAGCCTTGAGAAAACTCAGAGCCTTAAATGTCAAAAACATACCACTGGAGACCTTCCAATGCATTGATGGCGCAACACTGGCGGATTGGAAAATGACCAACGGAAAGTATTATGAATACAAATTATTCAATGGCATTCCTAGACTTCATAAAGTCTGGAACACCGAGACCAATAATCCAGTCAATTTGGCCGGAAACGAAATGCGATATGAAAATGGTGCAATTATAAAATCACCGCTCTATACACATCAAGGACTTGTTAAACCCTCAGAAACAATCTCTAATTATACTCCAAATGGAAACATTTCAGAATATACTCAAACGAATAATCAAAAAATGTACATATACTGGGACGACCAAAATACCAGGCCAGTGGCAAAGGTCTTTCCTGCATCCAACCTCACTGTCTTTGTTGACTTTGATCATTATTTGCCTGGCAGCAATACTAACACTACTCTCAGCAACTCCATAACGGGCGGAGGAATAGGTCGAAGTGGAGCAGCCAATATTACAAATGACCATATAAGAACGGCCTTAATCTCCGGAGATTATTTTATTGAATACCTTCAAAGTAAAGGCAAGGTACTTATAAAACTCAATGGCCATGTAGTTGATAGTTCAATGACAAACGATTATCACGATCTAAAACGTCTTAGAATATCAGTCCAAAGCACCCCTTCATATCTAGAAATTTCAGGAGACGGTTCATTCACAATAATTGATAATCTTCTTATCTATCCTGAGCATTGCAGAGCTGAAGTATATAGTTACAATCAATTGACAGATAAGGCAATTAAATTAACCAATACTGAAGGAGAAAATAAAACCTTTGGATATGATAACTACGAAAGACTCATTTGGGAAAAGTCAAAAGGTGATCTTGTGAAAACATATGAATATCATGATGGGCCGCAAATTGGAGACAATTTTATTGTAACCAATACTATTCGGAAACCAAATATTGGACTTAGTGATATTCCGACATTAGACCATCATTCAATCAAAAGTGAGAAACTGATTGTGGACGGATTGGGTAGAAGTTTACAAAAAATTGACATCAATTCTTCACCAGCAGGCAGAGATGTGATTCAACTGTTTGATTATAATATTATGGGTGAAGCAATCAAAGAGTATCTTCCTTTTACAAAAAACAATCCAAGCCATGGGCTAGTCCAGAACGCAGAGCAATTTCAACGAAGTTTCTACTTCAGTCCTGTTCCTGTGGTAAATGAGGTAGTCTTGGATTCTTCGCCACTGCAAAGACCTGTTCTAAAAGGTGCTCCTGGCTCAGCCTGGGAAATCGGGTCAGGAAATGAGGTTAAAACGCTTTATAGATTAAACTTTGCCAATGAAGTCTTCGAGCACAGCAATGTTGGGTTTGACGGATATTACTATCCCGAAAATGAGCTTTTTGTTGAAATAACAATTGACGAAAATGGGAATCAGTCAAAAACTTATAAAGACATTTTCGGAAAAGAAATTATGCGTGATCAAGAAGGGTCAAAAACGTATAATGTATTTGATGCATTTTGTAGATTGACACAAATTCTACCACCAAAAACTTCTGCCTTAATTGGAACTCAAAATTTTTGGAGTCCAGATGTACAGAAGGGCACTTTTCGATATACCTATGACAGTAGATCTAGAGTTATTCGAAAGGACATTCCTGGAAAGGAGACTGAATTCTTATACTACGATAAATTGGATCGGCCTGTGCTAAAGATAGACGGAAACGGAAATAAGCATTTCCAGAAGTTTGATATGTATGGAAGACTAATTATAGATGGATTGTATTTTGGCAACTCAATCCCTACTTCAAACCAGCTTGCTTTCGAGCTTGAAGCACCAGGAAACCAATTTGGATATACTGAAACAAACAGCTTCCCTATATCAAATTTTGAAGCGCATAATGTTTACTTCTATGATCACTATGATTTAGATCGTGATGGATCTGTTAATCCATCCGAATCTTTCATTTCAGATCCTGCAGGAATTTATAACCCAGTGATAGACTCCAATCCTGTTGGTCGTGAAACTTCAACTTTAAACTTGCTTTTAAACGGTAACGGAGATTACATCAGAACGATTAACTATTTTGATGAAAATGGAAATCCCGTCTTCCAAAGATCAGAGAATGAACTTGAGGGTGAAAATATTACATACACAGAGTACACTTTTACGAATATGCCTATAAAAAGCGAGACATCACAAAGAGTCATTCTTGATAACGTTGGCATTTCCACTGTCATCAATAAGCGCTTCACTTATGATCACAGAGATAGATTGATAAATACCTACCATCAAGTGAACAATGGTGATTGGGTTCATATCTCCAAGCAAAGGTACAATGAACGTGATTTATTGCTTGAAAAGAAGATTGGTCTTTCCAATACTGGATACCTTCAAGATATTGATTATGCTTACAACATTCGAGGTTGGTTGACCAATATCAATAAATTTCAGTCTAAAAATCCAACAAGCGTGATTCCTAACGTTATTTCCTCAGAAATCGGACAGTAGATCCATTATACTGTCTCTTAAAACCTGACCCTGAGATCCCACAAGTTGAACTTGTGGGATCATTTTTTTCAGGGATATTGAATCGTTAACAATTGTAAACGATTTTTCATCATATTCCCAGTTCCTTTGTATTCATAAGCCAATCTTATGAACACACAAATTCCTGAAGAGCATTTCAAAAACCTTATAAAGGACATTCAAAACTTCATCAAGTCTCATCTTCAAACATTGGAAAAAGAGAACAATTTTCTTGAATTCAATGTAATGAAACCTCAACTCGATAATATTCGAGAAGAAGTCAAGAAAAACGGATGGTGGTTGCCTCAATTACCAGACTCAAGTGGCGGTATGAACTTAAGTCTTGAGCAATTTGGAAGACTAAGCGCTTGCTTGGGTCACTCTGTATATGGACATTATGTTTTTAACTGCCAAGCGCCTGATGCTGGGAATATGGAGATTTT
>JALEGO010000567.1 GCA_022763165.1 Flavobacteriales bacterium | reverse complement strand
GAGATCATTTTGGTGTTGCACAACGAAGCGCGCAAACGGAACTGTCAGGTCATACCTAAGCGCTTGATCACATAGAGCATTACTCAGGGCACTGGGTTTTCTTGAATCTGCGGGCATATTTATTACTTGCTCAACAGCATGAGCAAGTTTATCAGATCTATTAGCCACTTTAAACAACAATTGATCACCCTCCTCTCCATATTTTCCGGTCAAAGTTTCTAACTTTTCCATTGCGGGTGTTTCTATAGGAGAAAACCCATGTAACTCAAATGCCTCTTGGCATTTTTTAAAAATGTGATTTCTTTTTCTAACCTGATCTGGAAGGAAATCTCTAGTCCCTTTTGGTACTGACGGCTTTGCCATAAAGTTATGCTCTTACCAATTTTTTATATTTCACTCTTTTGGGAATAGCATCACCCAATCTTTTTCTTCTATTCTCTTCATATTCACTAAACGTGCCTTCAAAGAAATAGACGTTTGAATCTCCTTCAAAAGACAGAATATGGGTACATATTCTATCTAAGAACCATCTATCATGGGAAATCACAACTGCACATCCTGCAAAATTCTGAATACCTTCCTCTAACGCTCTTAAAGTATTGACATCTATATCATTTGTTGGTTCATCCAACAACAATACATTGGCTTCAGTTTTCAATGTCATGGCAAGGTGTAATCTATTCCTTTCACCTCCTGAGAGTACTCCAACCTTCTTTTGTTGCTCTGGCCCATTGAAATTGAATCTAGATACATAAGCTCGAGAATTAATGGCGTTTCCTCCTATTTCAATGATTTCATTTCCGCCACTCACTACTTCCCAAACAGTCTTATTTGGATCAATCTCGGCATGGTTTTGATCAACATAGCCAATTTCAACGGTTTCCCCAATCTTTATTTCTCCTGAATCAGGTTTTTCCTCTCCCATAATCATTCGAAACAACGTTGTCTTACCCACTCCATTCGGACCAATAATGCCTACAATACCAGCCGGGGGTAATTTGAAATTTAAATTTTCGATTAACAATCTATCTTCAAATCCCTTGGAAAGGTCAATCGATTCTATAACCTCATTCCCCAATCTAGGACCATTTGGAATAGGAATTTCAAGTTTTGCTTCTTTCTCTTTAACAGAAGTGTTTAATAAATCATTGTATTTGTTAAGACGCGCTTTGCCTTTTGATTGGCGAGCTTTCTGACCTTGTCTAACCCATTCGAGTTCTTGCTTAAGTGCTTTTTGTCTTTTGGACTCCTGCTTCTCCTCTTGTGCAAGCCTTTTTGACTTTTGATCTAACCAAGAAGTATAATTCCCTTTAAATGGAATACCTTCTCCCCTATCCAATTCCAAAATCCATCCGGCAACATTGTCTAAGAAATATCTATCATGGGTTACTGCAATGACAGTACCCTTATACGATTGAAGGTGCTGTTCCAACCAATGAACTGATTCCGCGTCAAGGTGGTTTGTTGGCTCATCCAAAAGCAAAACATCAGGTTCTTGAAGCAATAACCGACAAAGTGCTACTCTTCTTTTTTCACCTCCAGAGAGCTTTTCGATCTTTGATTCCGATGGTGGAGTTCTTAAAGCATCCATAGCGATCTCCAATTTAGTATCTAATTCCCAACCACCAACTTGATCTATTTTATCTTGGACTTCTCCTTGTTTATCAATCAATTGCTGCATTTTATCAGGATCATTTAGATACTCTTCTTCCGCAAACTTTGCGTTTATATCCTCATATTTATTCAACAAATCGACAATTTCTTGCGCTCCCTCCTGAACAATCTCTTTGACAGTCTTGGTTGGATCCAACTCAGGTTCTTGAGGCAAATACCCCACTGTGTAACCATCTGAGAACACGACTTCCCCTTGATAATTGGTGTCAATTCCGGCAATGATCTTCATCAGAGTTGATTTCCCAGCTCCATTCAGACCCAATATTCCAATTTTGGCACCGTAGAAAAATGATAAATAGATGTTTTTTAAAATTTGCTTACCCTGAGGCGTATGTTTACTCACATCCACCATTGAGAAAATAACTTTCTTATCGTCTGACATTGTTTGAATTTAGGTAGGCAAAGTTACAAATTTGACACATCACTAATGCCACTCAAAACGTCCGAAATTTTAAAAGGCTCTCACTAAATTGATTATTTATACTTTTTTTGCACTTTACCTCAAAATGAAACTTAGGTCCATTCACATATTTTTCATATTTACGCTGATCACTTTGATCATCTATTCAAAGTCAGTCAATTATGATTTCTTGAATTATGATGACATGAGGTTTATCATCGGAAATGAATGGCTATTTCTTGAAAAACAAGACGTTAAAGAACTTCTTACCGAACAAAAAGAAGGACACTACCACCCACTAACATGGCTCTCCTTAGGGATTCAAAAAAAGACTTTCGGCTTGAATGCGGGTGCTTTTCAAATTGTGAATTTTTGTCTTTTTGGCCTTATCTCAATACTTGTTTTTATCACTTCAATAAAGCTATTCAAAAGAAAAAGTATTGCTTTGATTTCCACTCTTATATTTATTATTCATCCAATTCATGTAGAATCTATAGTATGGAAATCAGCTCACAGCACCCTGGTCTATTCGTTATTTTTCTTCTTAAGTATAAACAGTTACCTCAATTATGTTGCTCAAGGCAAAACCAAAAGTCTAATTTTCACATTCATCTTTTTCGTGCTGAGTTGTATGAGCAAGTCGGCAGCGATCGTACTTCCTGTAGTGTTAATCGCGATTGATTATTTCAAAAACAATGTTACGCTAAAAGGTGTAATCACAAAAGTTCCGATGTTGGTGGTTTCTTTGATTTTTGGACTGCTGGCTATAAAATCATCGCGCGAGTTTGGCTCTTACAACATTGACAAACAAGTCTATGATATTTTAGATCGTTTCTTCATAATCAACAGAGCTGTATTTTATTATATCGAAAAATCATTTGTCCCCTTCAACTTATCCGCCATCCACTTCAACCCAAAGTTGACAAACGGATATTTGCCTACATTCTTTTACGTTACACCACTTCTGAATATCCTGACCATAGGATGTTCTTACTTCATTTTTAAAAGGTTTAACAGACTAAAAGATCTTTGGTTTATCATACTATTTTTCATTATAAATATTGGGATGGTATCTCAGATCATACCTATAGGAGATACTATTGCTGCTGATCGCTTTGGTTTTATCGCCATTCTAAGCAACTTTTGGCTTATTGCGATTTGCGTGGATCGTATAGAACTAAACGCCTCACTGAAGGGGAAAATAGTAACAAGAACTAGTCTTTTTTTCCTAATCGCTATTTTTCTTTTTCAAACAAACAATCGCATCAACATTTGGGCCAATGGCGAAAAGCTCTTTGCCGACATAGCCGAAAAATATCCTAATCATTATTATGGACATTTCGCTCTTGCAGTAGTGTTGCAAGCAGAAAACAGAGGAACTGAGGCGCTGGTTCATTTTAAGATTGCTGATGAGATTAATCCTACTGATGCCAAAGTGAAAAACGGCCTTGGAGTTACATATGTGATGCTTGGAAACAATGATCTCGCCAAGGACTATTATAGTCAAGCAATCCTTTTGGACAAAGACTATGTTGATGCCTATATCAACCGATCATATGTTTATAAGGATGAAGAAGAGTATGAACTAGCTGCAAAAGATTTGTCTACAGCTTATGGCTTAGGGACCAAGAGGCATCTCGTGTTGATTAATCGTGCTGAAGTTCGATATAAACTCAAAAACTATCACGGTTCTATCATGGATTGCAAGGAATTAATAAGCATTCATAATGACAATCACAAAGCATGGTTTCAAGCCGCTGTTATATATGAGCGGCTAGAACAATACGATAGTTCTTATTTCTATATAGACAGGGCCATTCACCTTCAACCCCAAAAGATTGATTATTTGAACTTCAAGGGTTTACTCTGTAATAAAGAAGAAAAGTTTGATGAAGCGATCACATTGTTTTCTAAAGTGATTCAACTAGACAGTACTCATATAGCCTTTATGAATAGAGGTTTATCGAAAAAAAACCTATTTCTCTATGAGGACGCTGCAAATGACTTTACACATTGCATTAATTTAAGTCCCGTATTTGCTCAGGCTTACTTTGAGCGAGGGTTTTGTTATAATCAATTAGGAAAATATGAACAGGCAATTCTAGATTTAAACTTCTTTTTAGGAAAAGATTATCGTAATGAAAAGGCCCTAAATCTTCGGGCCGAAAGTAAATGGGCCATTGGAGATGAAGCTGCCGCTTGTTCGGATTGGTCTAAAGCAAGAAACCAAGAAAGAATTAAGGCTCACTGCCTTTCGTATCAGTGAAAATGCTCAACAACACATATATCAAAGCTCTTATTACTACTGTATTGACTGTAGTTTTTCTATGGCTGTTACATTTGACCGCTGAACCATTTCTTAAAAACCTTGATCAACCAAACCTGCATCTTCGATACATGAATAAGGGCTACCGTATAGCTCACTACACACATGCTGTTTGTGGTCTGCAACAAGGAGATTTACCCCTATTACAATGTGTTGACTACGTTAGAGACGGAAAGCAGTTATCGACCTACTTACCTATGGAAGCTGCAGGAGACGATTTAGGTGCATACCTTATCATACCTTACGTAAGCAAACTATTCGACTATCAAGTACTACCAGCATATTATGCGACCTTTCTATCCATAGTTTGTATCAGTTTCTTTTGCTTTTCGTTTTTCTTTTTTTCCGAATTGAGAACAAGGAAGGCGCTATTATTTGCGCATATTAGTTTGCTCATTTTCACCCTATTTAGCATCTACATATTGGATGTTTATGTCGCTGGAGTTCTTTCGGTTGCGATTACATGTTTTGCATACTCAAACATTCGAAGTAAAAGCCGAAACTTGATTATTATGGCTATTGTAGCAGGTTTAATATTAGGTATTTGCAATTCAATTCGGCTACATACTGGAACAGGAATGTTGATTCTTTCATCATGTTTTTTATTGTTGGTTCGAGTTCAAAACTTAAAGCTTGGGGCCAGAGTTTTGGCTATTCTTCTCCTTTTCCTTACCTCCAATGTCTCCAAGTTTTCAATCAACTCAATTATTGATAGTAGAAATGAGATAATGTTGAGCAAGGGGTTTGATCCAACGATGTTAGAGAAGTTTGTCGATTCGCATATTGTTTGGCATGGTATTTACCTGGGCTTGGGTTATGAAGCAGACAATCCTTATGGAATAAAATGGTTAGATAGCCATGGTTATTCAGTGGGAAAAAAAATGGCGGAGACCAAAGGTCAAACCAGTGGACACAACTATAATCCGCTCAATATGCGTACAGATTACGAACAAAACATCAAAGAAAGATATTTTCAAATTTTAAAAGCTGACCCTTGGTTTGTTATAAGAACATATTTAAAAAAATCATGGTCATGTTTTTGGAAGTTTCTGATATTCTTCAATTTGGGGATAATATCGTTGTTTTTAGTTAAACCAAAATGGAGAAAAATGCTTCCTTTTGGGCTTACGATCTGCTTCTACTTTCTCCCGGGAATTGTTACTTACCCATATATCATGTATTTCATATCATCTTGCGCTTTGGGTATAATTCTATCATCTGTATTATTTGACCAAATGCAAAGTCGAAAATTCGCTTAGTTTTGTATTGTGGAGGTTTCAGTGATCATACCGTGTCATAATGAAGAGGGAAATATTCCAATATTAGTAGAAAAGATCCTGAATGAAATTGACCACTATGATAAAGAAATTATTTTAATTGATGATGGTTCTACGGATGGCACATTAGATGCTATTAAGAATGTTGCAGCAAATCACCAAGCGGTAAAATACATCCAATTTTCTAAAAATTTTGGACATCAAAACGCCATTAAAGCGGGCCTAGATCTTTCTAAAGGAGCAGCGGTAATTATGATGGATGCAGATCTTCAACACCCTCCCAAAACTCTAAAAGCGCTATTAGAAAAATGGAAAGAGGGTTATGAAATAGTTTATACACAAAGAAAAGACCATCAAGCATTAAGTTTTACTAAGAAAATCACCGCTTATTTTTTTTACAAAATATTGAATTGGTTATCAGGGTTAAAACTTGATCATAGCACCGCTGATTTCAGGTTACTAGATCGCAAGGTTGTTGACGTAGTCAAAAATTTTCACGAATCTGACTTGTTCTGGCGGGGAATCACATTTTGGTTGGGTTTCAAACGTGCGAAAATCTCTTATCAAGCAGAAGATCGATTTTCTGGCACCACGAAGTATCCCTTCTCCAAAATGCTGAGCTTTGCAATCAAAGGAATTACCTCTTTTAGCGTTAAGCCATTGAGACTTTCTACAATTATGGGAGTGATTATATCAGCTCTTAGTCTCATCTACGCGGCATATGCCATTGCCCTTTACATTTTCACAGATCGTCCGGTCGAGGGCTGGACCTCTCTTTTAGTTTGCATTTTGTTTTTAGGCGG
>JALEGO010000566.1 GCA_022763165.1 Flavobacteriales bacterium | reverse complement strand
TCATCAGTTTGGTAAAACAACTCTTGGAATCGGGTAAACAGACGGCAGAAATGATTAAGTCCGTAAAATTCTTGAAGGATGCCAAAGAAGCTATTGAAAAAGTTTCAAGCGTTGTCCAACAGCTTAGGGCAGTTGAGGAAATCGCACAGAACAATCAGCGCCTAATCAATGTAATGCAAAATGACCTTCAGGATATTCTTAATTCGCCCTACATCAAACCCGAGGAAATTGACAGGGTTATGGGTTCTTTCGAAACCATTGTGCAAAATTCTCTGGACACGGTTGATTTCATAGACGAAGTTCTCTCAAGCGATTACCTAAAAATGAGTGATGCTGAACGTGCCGAAATCCTAAAGGCAAAGGAACTGGAATCCAAACAAATGGTTGCAAACATCACTACGAAAACGAAACGCTATCGTGATATTATTTCTTTCAGAAAGATGCAAGATAAAGTCAATAATCGAGAAACCGAATACTAACAATGACTGCGACCATCATTTTAGGAATTGGGCTGGAATATATTGATACGGTTTTCCAGACCATACAGGCCAGCGACTTTTCGCAATATACCATTGCCGGAATGAAAACGCTTGCTGTCCTATTTTTCTTGGTCAACATCCTTAAAAAATACAACGAAGGTATTGCAGACAAGGACGGTTACACTTGGGGGTTAAGTCCGGGCGAATTGGCAAAAAATTTTGCCATTGTGCTTTTGGTCATATTCTCTACGCAGGTATTAGGGTTTTTTGATGGGATTTTAGTGGCCATTGAAGGACAGTATCGAGGAACTGCACCAGCGTTATTGCCCTTGCAGATGCAAGATATACCATTAGAGGAAGATGTAAGTCTTTTTGATGCGGCAAGTTCGGCAATGACACTTTTGTACGAGGCGTTGGTAACACCATTGTTTGGTTTCAAAATTTTGGCCTTCATATTAAGTACCATACTCTGGATATTGGATTTGTTCATCTATCCGCTATTCTTGGCAGAGCGTTTTTTCCTTTTGGGAATAATGCAAGCCTTTTTCCCTTTGGTCATTAGCCTTGCCGTATTTGAAAAGTTTCGCTCGCTCGCATATACCTTCTTTAAATTGTACGCTGCCGTTTATATGCTCGTGCCAGCATTTTTTCTGGTCAATGTATTTGTCAATGCCATTTATACCGAAATCAATACCAACTTCTGGATCAACCTATTTGGAACTGACACAGGGCAGGGCTTTTTTGCACCTGTGGTTCAGTTAGGCTCAGTAGGGTTTATCGTGTTCCTGAAATTCAAACTGTATCGGCGGGCCACCTCGTTTACTCTCAGATTGTTTACCAACTAATTCCATTCAGAATGAAAACACCCTATAAAAATATCTATAACGTTCTAAAGCTCAATCGGTTTATTGTTTTGGCGGTTGTCATTTGTGCGCTGCTATCCAGCACTTTTTCAGTTTGGATGGTATTCAACACCAATCAGAGGGCGCTCAACAGCGCCTTTGCAATCAATACTGATGGCACAATTATTCCGCTCAAGCTTGTTACGCAAAAAGAGAACTTCAAGGTGGAAGCATTGGCACACTTGGAACTATTTCACACTTATTTCTACAATATTGATGCAAGCAATTATGAGCGTAATCTGGAAAAGGCGCTTTGGCTGGCCAACAGCTCAGTGGATAATCTCTACCGTCAGAAAAAGGCTGATGGTGTTTATAACCGATTGTTGCAGTATTCCTTAGTGCAAAAGGTGCTAAGTATCGATTCCCAAATTGAGCAACAAAACGGAAGCCACGTCTTCCGAACCGTTACCATTTTTGAAATTAACCGTGGATCCGTCATTGACACTTACGAATTGGTATCTACTGGAAACTTAATTATGGTAGAACGAAACTTTCCGAACAATCCACACGGATTGTTGATTACCAATTATTTCGAAAACACATTAAAAAAGATTAACGATGAAAGTTGAAAAGAATAAAATCATTTTCGCTGGTGTACTCGCAATCATTTTCCTCTTCCTCATTTCTTATTCAGTGATGCTGATGGAAGATGAAGACAATGGTGAAGACACCTTGCAACAAACGCTTGTTCCTGAACTGGAAGATGACCAAAAGGAATACGATTCCAAACTCGATGCCATAAACGACCTCAAGGAAGTGCGTGAAAGCACCGCACCGAGCATCTACGATGAAAAGCTCTTGGATTCTACGGGACTGTACAATCCCGATTTGCCCGAACAAAAAAAGCAACGCATTGTGGATAGTATTTACAAGGCTGGCAAGATTAAGTATTCCGAAAAACGCTACCAACATTTGAGACAAAAGCGAGTTGTTCAGCAAACAACACCAAAGGTGGATTCTGCTGAAGTTAAAAGAGAACAAAAAATTGAAGCCAAAGAATTGGGTCTGGAACATCAACTGTTCTTTGCAGCTTCGCCCAAGCCCAATGAAGTTTCAATTATCGGCAATACTGATGAAACGATTTACGTAGTCGTAGATGGTGACCAGGTTGTTCAAGCAAATACTCGACTACGGATGCGCCTTACCAAATCGGCTACTATCAATGGTAAACTGATGCCAAAGAACACACCTGTTTTCGGCTTTATCAGTTTTCAGCCCAATCGTGCCTTAATTGAAATTGAAAACATCAAACATCATCCCACAAAGCTTAAGGCCTTTGATTTACAAGATGGTAGCGAGGGCATCTATGTCGAAAACAACTTTAGGGAAGAGGTAACCAGAGAGGTATTTGATGATGTTATTGGTGATATTAATATTCCCAGCGTACCACAAGTCGGCGGACTTACACAAGTATTTAGGCGTTCTAACCGAAGGGTAAAAGTAACCGTCCTGAACAATTACAGATTAATTCTAAAACCAAAGTTATGAGAGCGATAATTTCCATATTGACCGTATTTATTTTCGCTTTCGCACCTCGACTATGCTCGGCACAGGCTACAGCGCACGCACAGACTGCGCACATACTCGACACCATTTATGCAAACGACACTAAAAATGTTGCACTATTCTTCCCAGAACCTATTCGGCAAGGTATAACCGGTTCAGATAATTTTGTCTTTACCTACAATCGTGAGAAAGAGCAATATTTTGGTTTGTTACAAGCTAAGCCTGGAAAGGAAAGTAATTTGCTGGTAGTCAACCGAAATGGTTCGATTTTTTCGTATATTGTAAGGTATAAAAAACAGCTTTCTAAGCTCAATTATTTCATTCCAGCATCCAATAGTATCGGGAATGAAAAACCGATTGTAACCGATTCAATTCTTGCTGAATTTTCTGAAGAGCGTGTAGATAACAGAACATACCATTACCAAAAATTCTGCGCATACCTTCTCAATAGGAAACAGCGCATTGGACGAATCAAAAAGCGAAATGAAGGCATTGTTTTAAGTGTTGAGAATATTGTTTTCGATAAAGAAGAACTGTACTTCGTCATCCAGATTGAAAATAATTCTACTTTGGATTACGATTTGAATTTCTTGAACCTTTCGATTGAAACACGACAAAAAGGAAAAAGAAAGTCATTGCAACGCCTGTATCAAGAACCGATATACAAACATAAGTTACCTTCAAAAATTGTGGAAGGTCAAACGGTACGGTTCGTTTATGTGTTGCCCAAGTTTTCATTATCCAATGACCGTAGGGCAATTTTAGAATTGAATGAAATGGATGGTGAACGAAATATCGAAATGAGACTATCTCACAGATATATCAATAACCCAAATTAAAGTCATTATGAAAAAAATTGTTGTTTTCTCACTCGTAGTGCTGTTCCTTTCCTGTGCCGATTCCACAACCAAAATCTCGGGACCAAGTGCTACAGCACAAGTTGTTATCGAAAGCTTTTATGAAAAGGATGAAGAAACCTTAAAAGCCAACTCAACGCCACAGGCGTATTCAAACTATATGAATACCATAAATATGTTCAACGCTACGCCAAAAGATGATTCCAACTTTACTGTTTTGCGGGACACGATTATGGGCGACGTAGCGTGGGTAAAATATACCACAGCTTATGATAAAACACCCGGTCTCTTTAAGCTGGTTAAGCAAAACGGTAAGTGGTTGGCGGATGCCAGAGGTTCAAAAGATAAGTCGCCTTTTTGAAAAGCGTAGTTATTTATTTTTATCAAGATTGATTTCCCAATAGCCTTGTGTGCCACCTTGACGTACCAAAACACCTTTGTTCTTGATAGCTGTTATATGTTTTCCAACAGCAGATTCATTAATACCTAAAGCGTCTGCTATTTCATTGTAAGTGATAGAAGGATTTACAGCTATAAGTTTAACTACTTCTTTTTGTCTTTTGGTAAGTGTAGTTGCGGCATCAATTGCAGCATCTGTTACACCACCTCTTACACCACCTTTTACACCACCTATTTGACCACCTTTTGCACCACCATCTTCAACAGTAGTTTCTTTAGCCACAAACGTCATTCTAAGAAAGTTATCAGAAAAACTAAAACTCTCTTTACCATAGTGTTCCAAAATACGAGGGATGCCAGAACCCAATTGCTCTACCAGTTCCAAATCCTTGAAAATACGCATTAGTTCTTTATTGCGAGGTACGGAAAAACCTTCAAAAAACTCTTGCTTGCTCAAACCTTCCGGAAGTCCACCAGCTGATGTAATCTCTATCCTATCCGCAAAGATTTCAAACTTTGGGGTAATCTCATTGGTGTAGTCATTATGCACAAAAGCATTGATGATGGCTTCCCGTAGGGCAATGGGATTCCAAAGATTGGTCTGTTGCCGTTCTTTGGCGGTTATCTTTGTGTTGGTTCTATTCTCTACTGCAATCTTATCAATCACCTGCTTAGTCGCTTTTACCAAGCATTCGTGACCATATTCGTTGCTTTCAATGAGGTCTGTTCGGGTCTTGCCTGAATACTTGGCCACTTTAATAGAGGTATTATTCTTATTGGCCAACAGATAACCTGCATAATTGAATGCACCATCTTCGGTAAGCAGTTCCAGGTTCTTTGCAAAGGCTTTGCCCAGATTATGACCAGCTTCCTCGTAATAGATTTTCAATTGACCAAAACTCAAATCCTGCCGACCGGCTTTAATCTTGCTGATGGAATTTCGGGTACGTTTGGCAAAGAGCTCGTCTATCATCTTCTGCGACATAGGTTCTGCAGAAGAACCCATACGGATAAAACAACCCTTTTCGCTCATCCCATATTTTCTAAGATGATACGGTTTTTCTGGACCACTGGCAACAATGATTTTAAGGATATCCTTGCCAGCACGTTCTTCACTCACAATGTCAAACAGACCCAATGCAGAAGGTCGGATGTTGTTCTTTAGCCTATCCTTAATCTTAAGTTGGTCGCCATCAGCATCTACCAAACCATAAATATTCTCGTTTTTGTCAATACCTATATAGAGAATACCACCTTCACGGTAGTTCAGAAATGCAATGACTTCTTTTTCAAGTCCATCGGACAGTTCTCGTTTGTATTCTATACGGTTTGTTTCTGGCATTCATCAAGGTAAATTAGGGGATAAAGATAGCGATATTAAATTGTGGTTTTTAGCAAAAAACAGATATAATAAGATTACGATGATTCAATCTACAAGAAAACATTTGTTAAAACTAAACTGTTGTGAAATGTTAAAATCCATAAAATGTTAATTAACTTTATCGATTTTAATATCACTATTTTTTTATGAATAAAGGCGCAAAATTTTATCGATGTGATTTTCAGGTACACAGCCCTCGCGATATTGCTTGGACAGGTGCACGTTTTGGTGTAAATCCAGAGCAAGTAGAAGGTTTAACTCAAGAGGACAAACAGCAAATTGATGATAACCGAAATCAATTTTGTAAGGAATATTTAGATAAAATAAGCAGTGCAGGAATTAACGCCATCGCTATGACAGACCATCACGATGTGGTTTTTGTCCAACACTTACGAAGGGTCGCCATAGAGCAGAATGAGATACACGACATAATGGGCGAGCCAGAGAAAAAAGTTACGGTTTTCCCAGGCATTGAACTCAGCCTTTCCAATCCTGCAAGCCAGGCTATTATTATTTTTGATGCAGATTTCGAGGATACCCATCTCAACTCTGTCCTTAATTTTCTTGGCATACAACCTACAGACCCCTATGACAGACAAACGGTACAAACTCAGAGAATTTCCCAAGAGGTAATCAACAACCTTCCCCAGCTTCATAAAATTTTAGATGAAGTTAGCTATTGTAAAGGTAGGTACATTGTACTTCCTAATGTTGGTAAAGGTGGCCAACATTCCATAATACGTCAAGGCTTCCAAGAGCACTACATTAAAATGCCTTGTGTTGGTGGTTACGTTGATAAGGACATATCACAGGAATCCGGTTACCAAAATAAAATTAATGGTGGGGATGTCAACTACGGAAACAAAAGCATAGGTCTTGTATCTACTTCAGATAATAGGTACGAGGACGGTCGTGAGTTTGGAAAATATTCTACTTGGGTTAAATGGGCAGAACCTACCGCAGAAGCTATAAGGCAGGCCTGTTTGGCCAAAGAATCCAGAATTTCTCAGAATGAGCCAGAAATGCCTCAAATATTCATTGAATCGCTAGACGTTACAAATTCTAAATTTCTGGGTGGTTTCAATATCAACTTCAATCAGCAATATAATGCTTTGATTGGTGGAAGAGGAACTGGCAAGTCAACTATTTTAGAATACATACGATGGGGATTGTGTGACCAAACGGTTAAAATAGGCAACTATCAAGAATTGGATATTATACAGAACCGAAGAGATACGCTAATAAGGAAAACGTTAACAGCCGTTGAGGGTGAAGTAAGAATTACGATGGTGAAAAATGATGTTCGCCATATCGTTAAAAGAAACTCTGCCAACAGGGAAATACTTTTGAAAATTGGTGATGGTGAGTTTCAAAAAGTTAGTGAAGAAGACATCCGGAAAGTACTGCCAATACAATCCTATAGCCAGAAACAACTTAGTGATGTTGGCGTAAAGACAGAGGAACTAAAACGGTTTATAGAGCAACCTATTAAGAGCAGCTTAGAGCGCACTTCTTACAATTTAGATGAAACAAATCTAAAACTCAAAAATGCGTATAATCAATTGGTACGCAAAAAGAAAGTACAGAATGAGATAGCAAATTTCAATATTGAAGGTAGTTCTATAAAAGGCCAAGTCAAAGGCATTCGAGAGTCTTTAAAAGGGATTTCGGAAGCTGACCAAAAGACCATTAACAAAAAATCAAAATTTGAGTTAGAGAAGACAATTATAGAGAATACTGAATCTGAACTATCGCTTTTCGAGTCTAAAGCTGATGAGCTTCTTGAGCTTTTGAAATTATACCCATAACCTATTGAACCTCAAATTGATATCATAGAGAACAAGGATTTGATAGAAAATCTTAATACAGAGGTCAAAGCAAAGTTCAAAAACATCAACGAAGCTGTTCAAAATTTGAAGGATATTTTCAATGACAGCGGATTAAAGCAGTACTCTGAAATTGTAGAAGAATGGGGAAAAAGGCAGGCACAGTTCGATAGTGAATATGAGGCTGCCAAAGGGAAGTCCATAGCAAGCCAAGAACAACTGGCGAATATTAAAAAACTTGAAGACCGTCTGGCAGAGATTAACAGCTTGGTTGCCGATAGGAAATCAGTATTAAAAGAGCTTGGAAATCCAGAAAACGACTATAACACCCATAAAGAAGAATGGAAGGATCTGCACTTGGAAAAAGTTCAGGTTTTGAACGACCAAGCAACAAATTTTACCGATTTATCAAATAACCTAATCAAAGCAGTAGTTACCAAAAACATCAATCTTGCTAACTTCAAGGACAAATTACGTTCTATCCTTGAAGGAACGAGAATCAGAGAAGAGCGAATAGATGCATTAATAGCTCATATCCGTGGCAAGAATGACCCGATTTCTGAATTTATCGCAGTCTCGGAAGAATTAAGACTATTGGCAGAATTTAAACTTGATGAAGAGAATCCAGAAGAATTACCATCTACACCAATCTTGGACTCAACTGGATTCAGCGAAGACCATAAATTAAAGATGCAATCTAAAATTACAACCGATGACTGGCTACAATTGACAGCGACTGAATTAGAATTTGACCCTGAATTCTTTTACACAACAAATAACGAACTTGGCGATGAAATTCCTTTTCGAGATGCATCAGCTGGACAACAGGCTACTGCACTACTTACAGTATTGCTTAACCAACCTGGAATGCCTTTACTTATCGACCAACCCGAGGATGACATTGACAATAGGGCAATTGATGCAATAATCCAAAATATCTGGAATGCCAAAAAGAAAAGGCAATTGGTTTTTACGAGCCATAATGCCAATTTGGTAGTTAATGGCGATGCCGAATTAGTGATTTGCTGCGATTATAAAGATGCCAGTTCTCAAACAAGAGGTATTATCAAAGCAGAAGGTGCTATTGACACCAAAGAGATTAAGAACGAAATTACATCTGTAATGGAAGGTGGTGAAAAGGCGTTTAGACTTAGAAAGGACAAATATGGATTTTAGTTGAATATCGACCTTGCCTCATCGTAAATCCGTTCAAAATTAGCTCTTAAATCTGCTTCCGAATATCGCTTGGTTTCCTGGGGAAGCTGCCTTTCAATTTTTGATAATTTGAACCGTACTTTCTTGTCCTTCCCATCAGCAAAAGTCACAAACTCACCCTGCTTCAACCTAAAGAAAATATCCGCCCTCCTTTTAGAAACCTCTCTTTCGCCCTTGGTAATTCGGGTGTCTGTTTTAAAGATATTTGCAGCCTTACTGATGCTTTTTGTTGGATTTTTTATGATTTCAAAGAAGCGTTCGTAATACTTGGCTGTGTCTGGGTCGTTGACCTTGCCAAAAAACTGATAGGAAAGATTGCTCAAAATGGCTTTACTTGCCTTATCACCATACATCATATCATTTTGAATCTTATCCTGCATCACGTATATGGTGGCAATATCATAGCTTCGTAAAGTCGCTGGAATGCGGTGCATATTTAGTAAACGAAGTGTTGGTGCTTCTTCCATCAGCAGAAATGAAGGCTTGGAATTGCGCACACTCATCTGTTTGGTGATGGTGTGAATTATGGTTGCGATGACAGGCGAATAAGAAGTCTCAAATTTGGGATTGTTCACTACCGAAATGACCGCTGGATTTTTTGTGCTATTGATATTCAACGGCACTTCATCTGCGGATAGCGCCATAAAAATCCGTTGTGTACTGATACGTTTTAGCGCATTGGCCAGGGTACTTTTTACACCTGCTGTTTGCCTGTCAGAATCCTTACCGCTGATGAATGCGTCCGCCATTGCCCTCGATATGGTGTTGGTTTCAAGAAATTGGACCAGGCTATCGGTATCGAGCATTTGATAAATGGCAATCAAATGGGGCAAGGTGCAGAACTGCGGATAATCGGTTTTGAGCTTCCAAATCAATCCGCCAATCAGACCTTCGGCAGCATCGTTAAAGAATTTTGTAGTTCCAGTAGTTCCAGATTCTCGTTGTTCCAAGAGGTTTTCAATCAATACCCGCGACACTTCATTCACACTTTCTTCATTCTCTAAATACCGCGGTGCAATGGGATTGACCCGATGGATAATCCTGTCAAATGAGATAACCTTCATAGGAATTTCACTATCGGCAAAAAGCGGATAGGCCATTTCCGTCAGTTCAAAATCCTTGTAGTCGTGTATGACACCGCAAAAACCGTTTTCACGAAAGTGCTTTAGGAATCCATAGACCACACTTTCGGTCTTCCCGCTTCCTGCAGATCCGATGACGGATGCGCCGCGTTTTACATTTTCAATTTTGAATGTTCCCGATTTGGTCAAAAACTTTACCTGATATCGTTTATCTGTTTTTTCCGTCGGTTCACTATCGTAAAAAGTATAGAGAAGTATGGCCACCGCCAGAACAGGCACAACGATATATATTATTATTTCCACCAATGACCAATTCATATCCCGATAGAACTTGATTTTACAGCAATTTCTGCACCCTTTCGCAACCGCTTAAAAACCCGAAGTGCCAACTGTGCTTTACTGGTCGGAATATTTGGGATTAATGGAATGCCCGACTTACCCATAATCTTAAAGGCCATAGCTTTTTCATTTGCTGGTAGCTTCATTAAGGCAGCAAAGTAGAGTTTGGGGCTTTTGATGAAATCCTTTTTAGCTTTGTAAGTCTCTGCATAATTACGATTGTAGCCAAAGGTCTTATCAAAGGTTACTTCTGCTTTCGTGAAAAATGCATCCCTATCAAAACCTCGTTTTACTTCTCTGCCGTGCATCTTTACTTCAGAGGCTTTGTGTTTACTTCCTGGGGAAAGACTGAAGGAATTGGAAGCGTCCTTCCGGCTGACTATAATATGGATGTGGCTTTGGTTTCCGGGTTTCTTCATTCCCTGGACAATTCGCTTGCCATTGAGTTGGTGTGGTGCTTCCTTTTCTAACTTCCTAATTTTTAATTTCAACCGTTCTATATTGCCTGTTGCCTGACCTTGTTGAATGCGCCTGACTTCTTGTTTCAATTCAAGAATCTTGGTGGCAAAAGTTTGGTTTTCTCGCACCTGAAAATCCGTTCCTTTAAAAGTCCGTTGGTGTTCGATTTTGGCGAAGTATTTAATGTCATCTACCGTAACTGGTCGCCCATTGATTTCCCGGTTGAAACTGGCTGCATAATCCTTCATCAATTCCCGGGTATATCGTTTTAAATCTTCACTATTGTTTTCGAGTTTTCGCAATTCATATTTGGATGGACTCACCGTGATGGAATAGAATTTAGGTTCTTTCTTTTTCAGCTTGGCAGTGTTACCATCAATTTCTTTGACCACTTCTTTAGCTGAAATCTCATCGCCATATTGGTTAAAAAAATGTTCCATCTCTTCCTTTTCCAAACCTTCATTTTCCTTTTCGAGATAGTCCACAAAATCCGCTGAGCTCTGCGAGTAATTCGTTCCTAATTTTTGTGGGGTGATGTTGATGTACATAGCCTGTATTTTTAAAGTTGGTTTGAATTATTTCGCTTTTCGCGAAAGCGCACTTCGTTCTTTTCCTCTGCAAACTTCTTTTCCAAAATCAACGGTTTTTTCTTTGTTTCTTCCATCTCAAAAAGAGATTGCAACATTGCGACTGTGGGTTTCGTCTGGGTCTTTTCGACATCGCGCATTATGGCAATGACGGCATTGATACGTTTCAATAATTTAGCTTCAATGGTACGTCCTGTTGGTCCTAAATTTTCCTTGGGTGAAATCTCGTTGTAGAAGAAAAAGTCGAGAATGGCTTCCATTGCCTCGGTATGGGTCTTGAAATGTGTTCTTGAGAATTCCTGAAAACGTTTTGCCGTTTCCTTCTTGAATCTGATGCCGATAAATGTGTCCATATTTCGCCGATTTGTCGCAAATCCTTCCCGAAAAATGGACGTTTTGAGGGCATTTGTCGCAAATTGCTGAAAATCAAAAAATTTAAAATAAATTTAAACAATTGATTATCAATAATTTGAAAACGAAAAGGAATCCGTAACATCGCGCAGCGTGTTACCCTCTTGCTATTCCTTTTCGTCAGCCGAAGGCTGACAAAAATCCATACAATCCATCCGACCTACGGCGGATAATTGCCATTTTTAGGGAAAATAAAATTTCCGATACGTTAATTTTCGATGGGTACGGTTATCGGCGAAAGTCAAAAAAGTGGATAACCCTACATTAAATTATGTGCTGTATTTCAGCAAAATAAAGATACGATTTTTTCGTGATTATGAATGCACTAAAAAAGAAAACACCCCTGATAATTCAGAGGTGCAATTCTTTCAAAAATATCATTCAGATATTAAATACATAGGTATAGGAATAGAGATTCCTTAACGCTTCTTCGTCAAGCATTTGGTCTAGATTGGTGTGATGTTTGGTGGCATAGTCCATCAAATCCTTGCCGTATTTTTTCTTGACATCTACCTTGGAATTGGCAATTAATCGCTCTTGAGTTTCCTCGCTCAAATCAGTAAAATTTAGATAAATCATAGCTTCAGTATTTAGTATTCGCTTGGTAACATCAGCGTATCGTTCACAAAGAACATCCGCAATTCATCCAATGGAAAATCAGTGGAATTGTAGCGGTGGGTTTCTAAAACGTTGCTGTTTCCATCGCTGTAAATGATTTCAGCTTCATACCCTGTGTAGTCCTGTTTATCTTCGGACATTCTTTTAAAGTCAATCGTGATAAATTCACTTCGGTTCATCAGACTTTTAGCGATTACCGACGCATCCGTTATGAGCCAAAAACATTCAGCGACTTCGGCTAAATATTTTAAACCGTCAGTAAATCGGGTTTTCAAAAGCGGTATTTGGTAGAACATTTCCGTTCCCGTAAAAAATTGCAACCGCTCTTTTATTTCGTTAACTTGTGTCTTCATTGTGATTTCGATTTAGAAATTAAGAATGAAAAAGAGGGCGAAACTTTCCACAGGTGCGCCCTCTTTGTTTTTGTTTTTACTCGTTGCCATTCTTTGTACCCAACAATAGGATTTCGTTGGCTTCGATTTCGGTTAGGTATCGTTTGATACCGTCCTTGTCCTCATAGCTTCGGGATTTCAGTTTTCCGCTTACGCCTACCTCTTTTCCTTTGACTACATACTTCTCTACAATTTCAGCAGTCTTGCCCCAGGCAACCACGGTATGCCATTCGGTGTTTTGCTCTTTTTCGCCTTTCTTGTTCTTATAATATTCATTTGTGGCGAGTGAAAAACGGGCTACCTTGCTTCCGCTTTCAAGGTTCGTAATGGTTGGCTCTTGACCAACGTTTCCAATCAGTTGTACGTGATTTCTTAAAGTACTCATAACTAAAATTTAAAGATTAATAATTCCCCTGTTTAATTAAATTGAGATGAAATTTTAAGGGGTGTTTGTTTGATTTCTTACGTGCGTAGCACAATGGGTGACGTGGGTTTTGTCAAGACTTTCAGGGAATAAATCAGGTGTGTCTGCGACGTAGTAAAATGCTCGCATTTTCAAGGAAGTAGATACCTTATTTTTCGCTGAAACTTGTCACGGTCTTGACAAGTTCCATAAGGGCATTAGCAATTCTTTTAAAGCCGGTCGTGAGTTGAGCGTACGGGAAGTTAAGCGAGGCGAGCGATCGGGTTTAATTTAGAATTGGTTATGCACTGCCTGTTTTTCGATGCCCCGAAAAACATTCAAGGCTTCATCCATTATAAACCCCTTAAAATGTGTGGGCCGGTGCCGTGGTTTTTAAGAATTTTCGAGCAAGGGCTCAAGAAGTTCTTGCCGTAAATTCTGTTAAGAAAATCGAGGTGCTGGCCTTCCGATTTGGTAAGGCGGACTTAATTCACAATTTTCGCTCTGGAATGAAGTGTTCCTTCCCAGCCTAAGCGGGAAGGGTTAGCGAAATGGAAAGCTGAAATTGGGGATTGTGTCCAAGATATTTGCAGTGAAGCTCTTTTCCCGGAATGTAGGGAAACGGAATGCAGGGGAATGTGCTGAGTGGTTTTAGTAGTACGGATTTGTAATAATGGAAAATCCAGTTTAAGGTACTGGATATACCTTTTAAAGCTATGCCAGGGCATACACTTCATCGAACAACTTTTTATCCAATAGTTCCTGTTGGCCGAAACTCTTTTTCAGCACATTGTGCAATACCGAATTAAAGGCATTATAACCTAACCAGAGATTTGGTTCTTCATCAAGTAAAAGAGCTTCGTAATTGAGGATTTCCAAAACCTCTCTCGACTTCTTCGATGGGTCGCTGTTTTTATCGCTACATTCATAGCGGAACAGTTTGGTTCTGTCAAGAATGGCTTTTACGAATTCTTTAGTATCGATGATTTTAAATTCCTTCATCCTATCAAACTTCTTGGTTATGGTATAGAATTCATTGTCAAGAAATTTATCAAACAGGTTGTTCAACCTTGGCATTATGAGGTCTGTATTGTTCCTGCTGTGCTTTATCGAAAATTCGATTTCAGCTTGTGAGACGTGAAGTCCGTTGGAACATACTTTTCGATAGAATCCGAAGTGGCCAGAGGTTTTTTCGCTACCATCATACGAGTTCTTGAACCTTAACATTGGCAGTATCAAGTCCTTATCATTCTTAACCGTAAACTGGCTTTTGTCGTCTATGATAAAATCGGTAATGAAAGACCTATCATTTTTGTTGATGGTGCGCTTGTGATAATTTAATCCGGCATCAGTCAACATTTCCTCTGCTTTCTTGAAGAACAGTTGGTTCGGTATGTGGCCATAACTGTTTGATACCACGTTAACGATTTTGCCATTCGAAATGATGGCATTTTCAAGTCCGCGACGGGATTCCATCTGGGTCAGGTTTTTCAAAGATTTCATTTCGTTTGAAACGAAAATCTCATCTTGTTGCAAATTTTGTAAATACATAGCTTTTGAATTTTAGGTTAAACAATTTGTGATAGCAGAGCGTAATACTCTGGATGCTTCTCTCTATAGTAAGCCAGATGACTTTCGGCACCTTCAATGATGTAATTTTCCTTACTGGATTGATAATGTACTTCGGCTTCCTCGACCGAAATCTTTGCTTTTGATGCTTGTTCCATAATGTTGAAATTTTAGTTAAACAATATTTGAGCATCACCCAAACGGAAGCTAAAATCACAGCTCAAAAGGAAACGGAATAAATAAGAAGAGGGATGCGCGCAACGGCTTTATGCCGTAGTCTTTTGATGGGTGTATTTTACGAGTTTACCTTTGCGCTGATATTGATTGATGCTTTCTCTTAGTACCCTTTTGTTAATATCATAAAAAGAAAAAGGGCCGACACGAATGCCGACCCTTCTTCAAAACAACAAAAGCTAATCCTTAAGTTCTTGGATTTTCTCTTCAAGAACTGAGATGCGCTCTTTCAAACGTGCTTCACGTTTGTTTCGTTTCTCAGCATAGCTCTTCTCAATATCTGCAATTTTGGATTTGTAATATGCTTGCATCGCATTATAGAATGAAATATTCGTGAGATTATTGACGTGATTGCTTTCGCCAAAATGGACTTGTTTCGCGAGGATATAGCGAATCAATTTGTGAAAAGTTTCCTTTTTGAAATTCTTCTTGAAATGCGCTACGGTTTCTACCCTGGTCATTTTTGATGTATCACCTAAAAGTTTTGAAAAATACTTTTGCTGTGCTGTGTAATCTACATTGTTCTCAAATAACGAAATGGAAAAAGCGACCATTTCATCTGTCGAAAGTGTTTTCTTGGTATCGATATAATCCGTTTCTCGAACCATCTGTACCACTTCTTCAAACTGCTTATTGTTTTCGATATGCTTTTTGCGGATTTCACGTTCATTGATTTTGATGATTTGTTCTTCCGGTGTACAATCTGCCATTTTTCTGTTGGCTAATGGTGCTGCATATTCAGAAGAATCATTCTTTGATTTCTCAATCACCTTTATGAAAACATTCTTGTTTTGATACGTTTCAGGATGGAAGACGATACCATTTACAAAACCGTTCTTTTCTGCTGAATTGTACGTTTCCAGGTCTTCTTTATAGCCCTTTATGGCTTCGTCCAATTCTGCTTTAAGCTCATCCTCGGAATAATCATAATGCTGATATTCAATCTTAATGGCATCCATTGTCGGCTCGATGGGTGTCTCAATGATTTCAACATCATCCAACAAATAGACTTTCAACCCATTATTTTCCAATTGTGAAATAACAAGCTGATTTTTTTCTTCATCAGTCCAATACTGTCGTATTTCAGGAATGAGCAGGATGTTCTCTTTCTTTGATTTTTCAATCAGGTTCAAGAACGACTTGGTTTTCTTGGTCTCAAAACAGGCCGCTTTCGTACAGACCATTTTGCCTTCGCCAAACAGATTGCCTTGATTCGCAGCATTGAATGGACATTCTACACAAGAACCCACTTTGGGCACCAATGACTTATCTGCTACATCAAAGGGTGCTTTTTTTAAATTATAGGTTCGGTTGTTTATCATTCGGTTTATCTGATGTGCGTTGAATTCTTCGCCCATCGTTTCCAGCATCATCTGTTGCTCTTCTGGCTCAAAGAGCGCAACGCCAACACCTAACGAAATGGTCATTTCGCCACTTCGAACGAAATGTTTGAAACCGTCAATCAATCCAGCCAACTTTAAACGTTGTCTTATAAAATTGTCAGTTCTTCCCAAACGCTTTGCAATTTCTGAAGGCGAGTACTTGTCGCTCAGATAAGCTATTGCTTCGGCTTCTTCGGTAGGTTCTACGTCCTTTCGTTGAAGGTTTTCGATGATTTGAACTTCGAGGACATCATTGTTTTCATAGGTTCTTACAATGCTGGGAATCGTTTTCTTGTTCGCCATTTTGCTTGCGCGAAATCTTCTTTCGCCCATAACGACGATAAAGTCCTTTCCAGATTTCCGAACCGTTATCGGCTGTAAGACACCAAATTCCTTGATGCTATCCGAGAGCTGTTGTAGCTGTTTCTCATCAAAGGTCTTTCTCGGTTGCTTAGGGTCGGGCTTGATTTTGCCGATGGGAATGTTCTCGATTTGAAGTGTAGGAACTTTTTTTCCGTTAACTTCTTTCTTGGCAGTAGTCGATGTTCTTCTGCGCTTTCTTGTAGTACTCGCTTTTGTTGTCATAATACTCAAATTTTAGATTAAACAATATTTGAGCAGTGAACCAAACGGAAGATAAAATCTTGGCTCAAAAGGAAACGGAATAAATGAGTAGGGGCAGAAGCGTTGGCTTTATGCCGTAGTCTTTTGATGGAAGTATTTTACGAGTTTAACTTTCGGGAATATTGTATGATAAACTCTTAATTAAAATATCTAAGTGTCAAAATTTACGAATCAAAGAAAGAAATAATGTGGATTAGCAACAAATGAAAGCAAATGATACCACGACAAATTATGTATTGAAAAAATGCAAAATGTTGTACCTATGTTGTACCCGTGCATTTTTTCGGTCATATTTTAAAATAAAAAAGCCGAAGATTTCTCTTCGGCTTTAAGTGCGGGTGAAGGGACTCGAACCCCCACACCTTGCGGCATCAGATCCTAAGTCTGACGTGTCTACCAATTCCACCACACCCGCATAAAGTGCAAATTAACACTTTTTATTTGGATAAATCCTAAGTCTAGCATGTCTACCAATTCCATCACGCCCGCAAAGGGACGGCAAATATAATTAATTGTTTTAAAAGAAAAATTACTTTTTATTTATTTTTTAATGTTGCTTCTATTTCTCTTTGTAAAGTGGTTATTGGAATCTGAGTGAGCTTTTACATATGTTGTATGCAAACTGAAAATCACGCACGAATAAAATTATACACTCCTTTACCTTCTGCTATTAATATATTGTCCTGAAAAGCTTTCATTTTAGTTACCATAATTCGGTTTCCCAATCTTACTAGCTTTCCTTCAAAAATCAAATCTTTTCCATCTGCAAATCTTAAATAATCTACTCGTAAATCTATTGTTGACAGTTTATCTTCTGGCGAATTGAAATTAGCAATGCCAATAGCACCACCAACTGAATCTAAAATTGTGGCAATAATACCTCCGTGCCAATGATTGGTACGGATATCTCCAACCAAATCTTTTCGAAATGGGACCATTACTTCTATAAAGTCCTTTTCAACAGTCTCAACTTTTAAACCAAAATGTTTATGGATTGGTATCTCCTCTTCTGCAAGACTAATCAGTCTTTCTTTTATTGTTGCATCCATGAGACAAAGTTATAACATTTCTCCACGAGCTGGATAATGTGCCGTAACAATGTAATCTACTGCTTTTACAAAAGATGGTAAATAAGGTCTTCCCCAAGGATTACTGTTAATAGCTGAATAATACACTTGATTACCATTGTCAATTAAAAATAATCCTGGTTCACTAAACTCACTTGGTTCACCATCTTTTACACCTGCACTTAAATACAAAGCCCAATCTCTTGCCGATTTTTCAGATAAACCATAGCCCAAAGTAAGATTAGACAATTCCCACTTTTGACGAGAAAGTCTAACTCTCTTTTCGGTATCCATACTTACAGCTACTACATTAACACCTCTTTGCTCAAATTCGGGTAACAATTCCTGTAATTGTTGTAAGTACTTTTTGCATAGTGGACAATGCAATCCTCTATAAAAAACAACCAAAGTAAAATTTTCTGGATTTTGGTCTGCCAAATTCCATTGATTTCCATCTAATAATGGAAACTGTAAATCTGGTGCTGTATGTTTTGGTGTTGGTCTATTCATAATAAATACTTTAAAAGTTTGCTTTCAAATGATTTTCAAAACGAATAAAATCATTCTCTATTTCTGGATTTTTCATTACATCATATGCCATAAAAGTTGGTAAAGGTTCAAAACCAAACCACTTAAAATTAAGATGCATTGGTTTTAGCAAATCATCTTCACTCATTCCATTAAAAAATGGTTCCTCTGGATTATTAAAAGCTTCTTTTGGTGCATTAGCAGTTACCGACATCATGTACTTTCCGTTTAACTTTCCACCTAATCCATAATTCTTCTTCGGTGCTTCTTTACTTCTTCCATCACCATCAGACATTTCGCCCATCATACCCATCGAAAATACTTCATCAATGTATTTCTTAAACGACCAACTTACACCCATCCAGTTTAAAGGAGTTTGAAAAAAGACCACATCTGCCCACTTGAATTTTTCTATTTCCTCAGTAACATCATAATCATCGTCCATATCAGTTTTCTTAATGATGTAACCATTACTCTTCAAGTAGCTTTCTGCTTTTTCAGTTAAACTTGCGTTTAATTTTCCTTCAGAAAATGGATATTTCTGATGACCGTTGATTATAAAAATATTTTTCATTTTAAAATTTTAATTATATTTGTTTCACAAAGAAACTAATATTAGTTTAAAAAAGAAACTATTTAGTTTTCAATTGAACAAATAGTGGTAACCGAAAAGTAACTAATGGCAAGAAAATATATAGACAACCCGAATGCTTGTTCCCTTGTGCATACGATGAACATAATTGGTAATAAATGGAAACCGATAATTCTCTATCTACTATCTAATGGTTCTATGCGCTTTGGAATGTTAAATACACTTATCCCTACTATCTCAAAAAAGGTGCTGACTAATCAACTGAAAGAATTAGAAAACGATGGATTACTTTTAAGACAGTCTTTTGCTGAAATTCCTCCAAGAGTTGAATATTCTTTAACCGAAAAAGCTGTTGGACTTTTGCCCATTTTAAGAATGTTAAGTGACTGGGCAAATAAAGCTTATCCCGAAATGGAATTTGAAAAATGTAGAATAATAGAACACCATACTTCTTAAAAATCACCACTACTAAAATAAACTGTAAATTTATTTTTAAAAAAATTTCAAAATCATTCACAAGTTCTTTTTCCTGAAAAGATAGAGAATAATTTAAAGTAACTATTTATCACATATCCAACATAAATAACCATAATAAAGTTAGTCAAAACCTTTATTTTTGAAGAAACACAAATACTGATTATGAAAAGTGCAAAACCCTATATACAAGAACACAAAGACCGCTTTATTGAAGAGCTTTTTCAATTATTAAAAATCCCAAGTATTAGTGCAGACTCTGCATATAAAAAAGATGTAATTAAAACAGCATCAATCATAAAGAGTAGCCTAGAAAAAGCTGGATGTGATACTGTTGAGATATGTGAGACTCCTGGATATCCTATTGTGTTTGGAGAAAAAATAATTGATAAAAGCTTGCCTACAGTTTTGGTATATGGACATTATGATGTACAACCACCAGATCCAGTTGATTTGTGGGATAGTCCTCCTTTTGAGCCTGTTATTAAAAAAACAAAAATTCATCCAGAGGGTGCTATTTTTGCCCGAGGTAGTTGTGATGATAAAGGACAGATGTATATGCACGTGAAAGCATTAGAGTATATGACTGCAACTAACCAATTACCCTGTAATGTGAAATTTATGATAGAAGGAGAGGAAGAAGTAGGAAGTGAAAGTTTAGGTTGGTTTGTAGAGCGAAATAGAGAAAAACTAGCAAATGATGTTATTTTAATTAGTGATACTGGGATGATTGCTAATGACATTCCAAGTATAACTACCGGACTTCGTGGACTAAGCTATGTTGAAGTAGAAGTAACAGGTCCAAATAGAGATTTACATAGCGGACTATATGGAGGTGCAGTAGCAAATCCCATAAACATACTAACAAAAATGATTGCTTCTTTACACGATGAAAACAATCATATCACCATACCTGGTTTTTATGATGATGTAGAAGAACTTTCAGCAGAGGAACGCAGTAAAATGGCTGAGGCTCCTTTTAGCAAGGAAGCCTATTGTAAAGCATTAGACATTGAAGATGTGTATGGAGAAGCTGGCTACACTACAAATGAGCGAAACAGTATTAGACCTACTTTAGACGTTAATGGAATTTGGGGTGGATATACAGGTGAGGGTGCAAAAACAGTTATTGCTAGTAAAGCCTATGCAAAAATTAGTATGCGACTAGTACCAAATCAAGATTGGAAAAAAATAACAGATTTATTTAAAACACATTTTGAAAGTATTGCACCCAAAGGTGTAACTGTAAAAGTAAATCCTCATCATGGTGGACAGGCATATGTTACTCCTATTGACAATATAGGATACAAAGCTGCAGAAAAAGCCTATGAAACAACTTTTGGCAAAACACCAATCCCACAACGTAGTGGTGGAAGTATTCCTATTGTTTCTCTATTTGAAAAAGAATTAAACAGTAAAACTATCTTAATGGGGTTTGGCTTAGATAGCGATGCTATTCACTCCCCTAATGAACATTTTGGTGTATGGAATTACTTAAAGGGAATTGAGACAATCCCACAATTTTATCATTACTTTACTGAAATGAAAAAATAGAACTAAAAAAAGCCTTTCTAAATAGAAAGGCTTTTTTTATAATACGACAACTGCCGTATAGTACCACTATATAATATCTCCTACTTTGCTAACACAAATATTTTGAGATATGAAAAAGTTACTTGTCTTACTATTATTATTTTCAACCTCTCTTGTTTTTTCTCAATATAAGATGAATTACAGAGTAGCTCCTCACAATCCAATACCACTTCAATACACAACAAATCATTACCTTATTTATCATAAAGTAAAATCTATAAGGTATAAAAATGATAATATTGATATGTTATTTAGTTTTGATGAAAACGGGAAATCTACAACACTCGATACAGGATTTGGTATTACAAAATATGATTAC
>JALEGO010000565.1 GCA_022763165.1 Flavobacteriales bacterium | reverse complement strand
TGTAAGATCACACTGCTCTTCAAGCCTGGTGAGCATATTTGTTAAAAAATGAACAAAAAAACACCTTCATCATCAGGAAGGCATTACATTATTTCATATTTCATTATTTTTTTAGCTTTAAAAAATATTAGGGAAATGCTGAAGTGATATTATTATAAAAATTGGAGGCCCCGCTGCCCAAACTCTGTACTGCAGCCACCATCACCAAAGCAATTAGAGTTGCAATTATAGCATACTCAATTGCAGTTACTGCCCCATCATTCGTCAAAAAAATTTTCATTAGATTTAGAGCACACACCATTAAAAAACTCTTTCTAAAAAAATTTTACTTTTCTACAAAGCCTTCTTCTTACATCTTAGAACTTGACTTAAAAATAAAAGGAAGAAAAAAGCATACATAATACGCTGTTTTCTTCCCATTCATTATTATTTATAAAGAATTTGCTATCGTAGTAAACGCAGTATTAATCTTTGTACCTATTGTCGTTACAGCACCAATAATAACAACTGCAATAAGCGCTGCGATCAGACCATATTCAATCGCAGTCACTCCATCGTCCTGTCTTAAAAAATTTTTTACATAAATCATTTTATTTCCTCCGTTATACCGTTATAATATACGCTCTTAAGTATTTTTATTATATGATTTAATTATGAACTTCTTTTATTAAAAAAGCGTTAATTATTTTTTTTAATTAGCAAATTAATGCACACTTTATTATTTATAATAATAACATATTTATTCATGAAAGCAAATAGAAAATCAAATGATCACCAACAATTCCCTTGACATTTCCATCCCTTTTATCCTTCCCTTATACTCCTTGAGAGGACGTTTAGTACGTCTGCAAGACGTCTCTACAACGATCATAAGTCAGCATGATTATCCCGCCTCTATTGCTAAAATATTGGCTGAGTTTTTAGCAGCAGGAGCCACTTTAGCCGGCCTTTTAAAATATGAAGGCGTTTTTACTCTCCAAACAAAAACCTCGGGCCCTTTGAATCTTGCCGTCATTGATGTGACTCATCAAGGAAACCTCAGGGGTTATGCGCAATTTAAAGCGGCTCAAATCACTCCCGAGGATAATTTTCAAAAGCTTTTTGACAAAGGATACTTAGCTTTTACCGTTGATCAAGGCATAAAGGATAAACGATATCAAGGAATCGTGACTCTCAATCATGAAACCCTCCCCTTGGCTTTAGAACATTATTTTGAACAATCGGAGCAATTAAAAACGCGCATTTGCATTTTTTCTAAAGAGGAAAAAGGCGTGTGGAAAAGCGGGGCCCTTCTCCTACAAGAACTCCCTTCTCAAAAAGCAGGGGAGGATGCGTGGTTCACAGCCGAGGCCATTTTGCAAACCCTTTCAGCTGAGGAATTTTTAGATTTCTCAACGCCTTACGTCACTCTTTTGCGGCGCCTTTTTCATGAAGGAGGCGTATTAGTTTATGATTCTCTTCCCCTTAAAGCGAAATGTCGCTGCACTGAAGAGCGCATTAAAGTTTTTCTTAATGCCCTTTCTCCAGAGGAAATTGAAAGCCTTCTTGAAAATGGACAGTTGAAAATTACCTGCGAATTTTGTAATCATCATTATAAGTTTGATCGAAAGGACCTCATGACGGTCCATTAAGGAGATATGATTATGCGTTTTTTGAGCCTCGTTTGCCTAACCCTTTTCTTGGCGTCCTGTTCATCTGTACAAATACCCGAGCCCGTGGGCCTTGCTTATCTTTCCAACAAACCCCTTCGTCTTAATGTGGCGCGCGTTGAAGTTGTCAAACAATATCAGTCTTCTTCAAGGCCTCCTCATGTCGAAAATGAGCTCCCTGTGCCTCCCACAGCTATGATTCAACAATGGGCACAAGATCGCCTTCTCCCTGTCGGCAAAGGGGGAGGTCATGCGGTTGTAACTATTGAAGAAGCTTCCGTTGTTGAAAAGTCTCTCAAAGGACCAGGAGGGTTTAAAAAAGTATTTACATCGAACCCTTCCGAAGAATACGAAGCCAAAATGTCAGTTAAAATCGAGATTTTTGATGAATTTGGCAATACTAAGGGATTTGCTTATGCACGCGCCCAGGGATCACGAACGGTAGCCGATAATCTTACGCTCGGCCAACGTCGCCTCATTTGGATTAATATGATGGAAAAGATCATGAATAATCTGGACGAGGAACTCGACCGTAACGTCAGAACTTACCTCACCGCTTATATTAGTAATTAGAGATTAGAGAGGGATGAGATCCTGAGACCCCGAGTAAAACGAGGGGGACTCAGGATCCCATGGATAATCATTAAAGTAGATCCCCGCCTTCGCGGGGATCTAGTGTTAAGGAATCACTCTTTGCGGTGAGTCCTTCTTTATCTGCTATTGAAACTGAACTTCTCTAAATGATATGCCAAGCTTTCTCTTGTCAGGATTAATCCCTAATTCAGAAGGACTTATCGCTTTAGGAATTTCAAATTTAATTTTTGCTTGGCCATCAATTTGAGGCAGAGGGATATTAATTGTATGATTATCGCCAGGTCTATAAACATAGTAACCCGCCTCCGCGCCATTCACCCTTATGATTAGCTCTTGTGTGTAATCAGCGGTTACAAGACCTCTCGTATCTAAAAAAGAAATACTAGTGGGACGAGGTTCCATGTGTTCTAAAGAAAGAGTTATTGAAGCTTTCGTTCCTTCTGTCCATCTATGGGGCCCCTCAGGGACAGAAAATCCACTTGTTAGGTAAGAATTAGATACTCCCATATGGAACGCGCGAGTGTCTGATTCCAAAGCAGGCACAACAGGAGCCGAATTTGAGCTTGAAGTTGAAGACGATGAAGTTGGTTCCAATTCGATAGGAGCAGATGGTAATGGCTCCAATTCGATAGGAGCAGATGACGATGATGGCGTTTGTTTGTCATTTATATCTTTTAGAAACAAAAACACTTCCGCAAGGGCATCAAGTTTACCACGGAATTCGTTTTCACGTTTCTGTTGGAGGTCCCGTTGCTGTCTCGCTTGGGCGTTTCTTTGAGTTTTATTAAGCCTCTTTGGAGCTACCGTTTCCTTTTCTCCAGAAAAATAACTTTGCAAGTTACGCCTCTGTTGCTCAATTTTTTCTTCTTCTCGTGGATAACGAGCAATAAGAGAATCGACTATAGTTGGATAAGACGCGACCAAGTTAGGAAGGTTATCAGAAAAGAAATCACTGAGCTTAGCACCTTGTCTAGCGTCTAGAAGAGATTGTCTCATAGCAGTTATCTCACCATTACGAATGACAGGTTTGCTTTTATCACGTGTGATGCTATCATAAGGATCCTCTTTTTCAGCATCTTTTATGGCTCTAAGGCTTTCTATAACAATGGTATTGAGTGGTAAAACAGGGTCTAGATCAGCCATGACTCTTAGAAGGCCCCCTTTCATAAGAGCTGTTATGTCACTGAATGAACGTGTGTTTCTACGGACCAAGGGTTTTCGTAATTCCAACCCTTCTGGAGTCAAGAGCGCAGTCTCAGAAGTCGCTTCTAAATCGCCTAAAAGAGCCTCTGCCGCCTTACGTGCACCCTCTGTCACCCGCACCATGCCAGCAAGAAAAAAACGGGGTGCTGCAGCAACATGCCTTGAAGAAGCATCTTTTTTAATGAGGTCATTTTCATCATCCATACCCCATGCATTATCCACGGATGACAACATCGTTGTTCCCACTATGAAAGCTGTAACGATAGATAGCTTATTTCTTTCCTTTATCATCATAATTTAAATCTCCTAATTTTTTAAATCTATTAATACAATACATTGCTGCACGAGGTACTTTACTATCTTTCATTTTAGAAAGAATCAAGTTATTTTTGCACCCATTCTAAAAGCTAGACAGTTTATTTTTCATATTACATAAGTCAAAAAACTATATTTGTAAAGAAGATAAATACAAGTAGTCAAATTAGCGTTTCCTGGAAAGATGAAAAGTTGCTGAGCCCCCCTCGTTTTACTCGGGGTCTCAGGATGACGAAAGTACTAAATACAAAGAATTGTCAATCCTGAGGAGCCCTTTAGGGGGAACTCAGCATCTATGGAAACGAAAGAAGCTTAATACT
>JALEGO010000056.1 GCA_022763165.1 Flavobacteriales bacterium | reverse complement strand
GTGATGTATAAAAGAGATTATCTGCAATAAATTGAAATCGCTTGCATTTCGTCAAGCGCAATGAGTGAAGTTTGACAGGACTGTATGATCAAAGTTTTAGGTTTTTATATCAAAAGAAAAATCCCTCTTCTTTGAGAGGGATCTTTCAATAAAAATATTTCCTGTATTTGATCAATTCAGCATTTCGGCCATTCCAAAAGCAGTCAAGAAGTTATTATAGTCTTCTTTGACATTTGCATTTGCGCTTTCAACGAAGTTTCCTGTGGCAACGTCAACCACTGTTCGTAAAGGTCTTTTCCCTTTAGGAGTATCAATCAAGCTGAAAATGGCATCTGGAACCATTTGTGGGTTTGGTTTTAGACTCTCAAACAATTGCCCCATTCCTTGATTCACTTGTTCTGGAACGTTGGCAATCTCCCCATAACCAGCATTGACGTCTTGATCAGAACCTGTGGCCACTTTATGAAAAATTTCGGTAGGAAATGCTCCTGGTTGAACAATTACAGCATCTACTCCCAAAGATTTTACCTCATAATGCAAACCCTCAGTAAGACCTTCAAGTGCAAATTTTGTACTATTATAAACCGTCATAAATGGCGCAGAGAACCGACCTAAGCTACTTGAAATATTAATGATTAAACCATCTCCTTGATTTCTCATTTGAGGAAGAGCAGACTTAATTGTTCTCCAAGGTCCTTTAAGATTCACGTCAAACATGTTTTCAAGGTCTTGCTCTGTATATGTTTCAGCCAAACCCCCTCCAAAGTATCCAGCATTATTTACCAGTACATCCAGTCTTCCTTCATCACGAATTACCCCTTCCAGTACTGACTTCACTTGCTCGGAGTTTGTCACATCCAAATCCACAACCTTGATGTTATCTATTCCACTAAGTTCTTGTGCTTTTTCTGCATTTTTAGTCGTGGTATTTCTCATAGCAGCGTAGACTGTATATCCTCTTTCAGCTGCCCCCTTTGCTGTTAAATAACCAAAACCGCTATTAGTACCAGTTATAAAAACTACTTTTTTACTCATTTTATATTCTGTTTAATTAAATTGTTACTCAAAGTTACTATTATTAGTTACTTTTTGTTACTTTTGATTTAGTAATTGACTAAAAAGTAGTTACCTTTTGGTAACCAATTAGAAATCATGGAAAAGAATTGCAAGAATCCTTTATGCCCTTTATCACAGGCTTTGAATATTATTGGAGGTAAATGGAAACCCATAATAATTTATCAATTAAGTAAGTCAAAAAAACGTTTTGGGCAACTCCACGTTGCTGTGGTTGGTGTTTCTCGCAAGGTTTTAACAACGCAGCTTAACGAGTTGGTTCATGATGGTCTAGTGCATAGAGAGTCATATGCCGAAACTCCTCCTCGGGTCGAATACCAACTGACACAAAAAGGCAAGGAATTATTGCCCATTTTCGGATCTATTGCAGATTGGGGCATGTATTTGGTAGAGGACTATAAGAAGAAGGCTAAAGAAAATGTTTTTGTAAGTTGATTGATTTTACCCTCCTTTAAATTCTGGAAAGGGTATGTATGTATTGTCGCCTGGCACTTTTGGGAACTTTTTCTCGATCCAATCCGTCTTAGCTTGTTTCAATCGTGCTTTATCATGTGAAACAAAATTCCAGAGTAAAAAATGTTCTTGTTCCAGTTTTTTTCCTCCAAACAGCAATATTTGAGTGTTTTTAGCCAGGCAAATTTCGCATTCAGTATCTATTTTACTGATCAGCATCTGTCCGGCATTTACCTTTTGACCCTGGTCCGTAATGGAACCTTTCACGATAACGAATGCGATTTCACCTTCCAATTGTCCTTTTAAATTGAGTGTTGTCTCCTCATTCGAAGCAATATCAACCATAAACATAGGAGAATAGCCCTGGAGGGGTGAAGACTTTCCAAAACCATTACCTGCAACCAACCTGAATTTAAGCGGACCTGATTCCCAGCTTGGAACCTCCTGACTTGGTAAAAAATCGAATCTTGGAGCGATTTCTTCCTTTTCTTTAGGTAGAGCTATCCAGATTTGATACCCATGTACATTGAAGTCTCTATCGTCACGCATACTGGAAGGTGTTCTCTCAGTATGAGTTACCCCAGCACCAGCAGTCATTAAGCCTACATCTCCAGCTTCAATAACTCTTATACTTCCAGTACTGTCTCTATGCTCTATGGCTCCATCAAACAAATAAGTGAGCGTACACAATCCTATATGGGGATGTTGATCCACATCCATATAATTACCATTTCCGACAGTAGAAGGTCCCATATGATCTATAAAAGTAAAGGGACCGACCTGCCTTTTGTTTCTTATTGGAAGCAGTCTGCCAACAATGAATTGTCCTAGTTCAGCTTGACGCTCATCAACAAGCAGTTTGTTATTGGCCATGCTAATTATATTTCAAAAAGTCCAACTGCTTTTTCACATCCTTCCCAATTGATACTAATATTCGATTCCTCCATCAAGAAGTCTTCAGGTGTTAACAAATCGGGGAAACCATTCCAACCAGCAGAAGGTCCATAAAAATTACCTGACTTTGCTTCACGATC
>JALEGO010000564.1 GCA_022763165.1 Flavobacteriales bacterium | reverse complement strand
CGATCAATACTCTGGAGATCTATATGCTATTAAGAAATATCTGAAAGAAATAAGAAAGAGCGATATCTACATGAAGAGCATCGACAAGGCATTTCTTGAGAAATTTAGGCAGAGTTGCTTTAAAAGAGGTGTTAAAAATGGAGTCGTGCGTTACCTTAAAACTCTAAGAGCTGTTTTTAACAAAGCAATTGCAGACATTGATACGAATTTAACGAGTGAGGATTATCCCTTCAATGGATTTGAGATAAAGAGAGTGGTGAAAACTAAAAAAAGAGCTGTAAGCAAAGATGTGATAACAACCTTTAGAAATCTGGATTTGGAGAAAGATAGTTTTGATTGGCACGTTCGTAATTTTTTCTTGTTTTTGTATAATTCGCGGGGAATGCAACTAGTAGACATGGCTCATTTAAGACCAATAGACTTCGATGGTGAACGTTTCAAATATCTTAGGAGAAAAACTAAAAAGGAATATTGGATTAAATTAACAGCAGAATCTAAGCAAATTCTTGAGTACTATATGGATGAAAAAGCTGAACCCACTGATTATATCTTTCCAATCATTCCAAAGTCAATAAGAGGTAATTCAGGGGCAGAATTTAAGGCTTATACCAATTATAGGAAAAGAATGAATAATGCAGCCAATGAAATGGGAAAGCTATGTGGCGTTAATAAAAGCTTCACCACTTATGTTATGAGACATGCTTGGGCAACTCAAGCACTAAATCTTGGGGTTGATGTTGTGAAAATTAAAGATGGTTTGGGACATGAGAGCTTAGAAACCACTCAACGTTATCTTGAAGAGTTTGATGATGCTGTAATTGATGATTTGAATGATATGATTACGGCTTAATTTTTTCTGGAATTTAAGAAACTACGCTACTACGTTACTACATTATTCCATATTCGAATATGGAATAATCTACATTTTCATGTTAAAAACATGTGATATATATTAATTTGTTGTTATATTTAACAACAAACTGATATAAAATGACATTTATTGAGTTTAAAGAATCTATGAAGATCTTTCCGATATTTTCATATCCTGATATACGGAAGCGCTATCCAAGTTTCGATAGACGTAGGTTAGTGGAGTGGCAGGACAAAGGGCAAATAGTTAAAATCCGAAGTGGTTATTATCATTTTTCCGACAGTCAGATTAATGAGAAGTTTCTCTTCTTTGCAGCTAATAAAATTTATGCTCCATCTTACATTTCACTGGAATCTGCTTTCCAATACTACAACTTCATTCCAGAAGGTGTATTCATGTTCACCTCTGTCACGTCAAGAAATACGGCAAAATATGAAGCTTCACTAGGATCTTTTAGCTATCAGCATGTCAAGCCAAATCTGTATTTTGGATATAAGCTAATAGATAATGAATATGCGATTCGAGTAGCGGAACCAGAAAAGGCCATTTTAGACTTTTTTTATCTTAAAAATCTCAATACACTATCAAGTATTAAGGAATTGCGGTTAAATGCCCAAAGTATAAAAGAGGTGGTTGATATGAATAAACTGAATGAGTATTTGGAAGTTTTTCAGTCAAGTACATTAGTAAAACGAATTAATTATTTTAAAAAAGCGATAAATGCTTAGTCTACAGGAAATAAAAACATACTACCCAGAAAACTTACAAGTATTTGAGCGATTTATCGTCCGAGAGTATTTGCAGTATAAAATTTTAGAAATACTCTTTGAAAGTGATTATGCCAATAAGTTGGCTTTTTTAGGAGGAACCTGTTTGCGTATTGTTCATGGTAGTACTCGGTTTTCAGAAGATTTAGATTTTGACAATTTTGATCTAAAATCCGAAGACTTTAATGGAGTAACCATTGTAGTGAAAAGAGAATTAGAGCGTTTGGGGTATGAGGTAGAAATGAGGAATGTGGAGAAAGGTGCTTATCATTGCTACATTCGATTTCCTGAAATTCTTTTCAGAGAGGGCTTGTCCAATCATAAAGAAGAGAAAATTCTAATTCAGCTGGATACCGAAGCACATGACTTTGAGTATGAAAGTGACCTCACATTTTTGAATAAATTTGACGTGTTTACCCAAATACATGCTACTCCGATTGAATTGTTGCTGGCTCAGAAATTTTATGCAGTTATCAATCGCAAGAGGAATAAAGGGCGGGATTTCTTTGATATCAACTTTCTTCTTGGTAAAGGAATAATACCAAACTATGAATACTTAAATGTTAAGGTTGGTATTAATAACGCAGAAGATCTTCGTACAAAGATTATCCAAAAGTGCAATGATTTGGATATGAAGGAAATGGCGGCAGATGTTAAACCTTTCCTTTTTGACCCGAAAGACGAAAAGAAGGTGTTGCTATTCACTAAATATATGGAGCAAGTTAAATTGGGTTAAAAATGTCAGCTATCACAATCATTGTATCTTTTAACCAAAGAGTTCGATGATGATGTTATTGATGATTTGAATAATAGGATTACGGCTTTATATTTTCTGGAATTTAAGAAACTACGCTGCTACACCACTACAGTAAATTGAAAAACTCAGGATTAATCTTCGCTAAGATTATATGCCAGTGGGTAACATATAAAACTGAATATTGGAAAATATTGGCGGTATTTATCAAACCAGATCGTCTTATTCTGAGCTTCATTTAATTCTACTTTACGACAACTTTCGCTCATATTACTCTATTAAATCCAACGCCTTACTTTTTGCTTGTATTCACTGTATGTATTTCCATGTTTATTTTTCAAATAATCTTCCTCAAGTCGAACTTGAATTTGAAGTGTTACATATGTTACGAGCATAATTCCAAAACTCAGTGCATTAGGAATTATTAAGAAGGTACCTATGTATGAGATAAGAACTCCCAGAAAAATAGGATTTCGTGATATTCGAAATAACCCAGTCTTCATGAGATCGGTCTTTTCATTGTAGTTAATGCCAATTCTCCAGGAAGATGCCATTTGATTTTGAGCGACTATAATCCAAATAAAAGAGGCAAGCCCCAATCCAAAACCTAAGTGTTGTAACCATTTATATTCCAAATACCAAATAGGAAGCAAAAACTTATATTGAGGATAAAAAAATGAATAGAAACCAATCGATATCCAAGTTCCTATAATCATAAGTTTGTAGACCTTTCCACAATAATCATGAGGACTATCTGTTTTACCAAAAACATAGGGTTTATTACCAGTTCT
>JALEGO010000563.1 GCA_022763165.1 Flavobacteriales bacterium | reverse complement strand
GGACCAGCTGTACATTTTCAAAACTTCCTCATATTTTCCGCTTACAAATACAGAGTAAATACCTTTATTAAGTTCTTGAGCATTAATAAACCGTAATTCTCCTGGATTGAGTTTGCTAACATCCTCGATATTTGATTCATTTACAAGCTGCAACTTCACGGATTGTGTTGAATTGTTATAGATTAATAAATTCCCATCAGATACTCTTACAAGTATTTCAGACTTTGTTTTGTGGTCATTAGGGTAAGACTTATCAAATGTGTCTTTTGCAAAAACTGACAAGGACATCAATGATATCATACATATAAGAATTTGTGTTTTCATAATTTAGTTGTTTGTTCACTGATGTGGTGAATCGCACTCACAAATTCCACAAATAGATTCTTTTATCGCGTAGTTGGATCATTACTCCATTATGTTATTTAATTTTAGGCTCATGAACTTTAACGCACAAATTGATGATTATCAAGACAGGGTTTTTAAAAGCTTTGCCAAACAGAAGTTCATGTCATATATCGGTGCCGAGATGATTTCAGTAAAACCTGGATATTGTGAAATAGAAATCAATTCGAATCCAAACCTCACACAGCAGCATGGTTATTTTCATGCAGGGGTGATTAGTACGATTGCTGATAACTGTTGCGGTTATGCGGGTCTGAGTTTAATGGATCAAAAATCTTCAATTTTAACTGTTGAGTTTAAAATTAACCTTATCGCTCCTGGGGAAGGAGATAAACTAATAGGAAAAGGAACTGTGATTAAGGCTGGCAGGACTCTGACTATAGCAAAGGCCGAAGTATTCTCAATTGTTAATGGGAAATCGCAACCATGTGCCATTTGTCAAGCTACTTTAATAGAGCTTAAAAATCATTTTAATTGAGTATGATTAACACTGAAGAACAGTTTAATAGAATCATTGGAAAGCAAATCACTGGAATTCGACTTTTTAATGTAAATGAGTCTCTTTTCGATATTAAAGATTGCGATCGTCAAATAGTTGACGGAGGTATTGAATTTGAGTTTGATGATGGAACTCTCTTCACTTTTGGATGGGACCCAGAGCTTCAACTTATGAATTATAAATTCAACTCTTTTGCGATGCTGTACGCAGATAGGTTTTTCACTTTAGATATACAGGAAGACTTTTTTTGGAAGCCGCTTTTTGGTCAAATCATTGCTAAAGCAGATGTGCATTGGACTTGTTATGAAGATGAAGGTATTGATGCTGTAAAGATTCCTGATATGATACTCATTCAAACGGACAAAGGAGATCGATTTATGTTTGGTGCTTTTAAATTTGAAGTTGAAAATGATACGATTAAAAAGTTTCTAGTTGATTCAGAAGAATGGCTGGTTGTGTTTTTTGATCAAGAAGAAATGACTGAAGTCTTTGAGCGAAACAAGCTTCTTGACACATCAGTCAATTGAACCACTAATTGATGGAATTATCAATACTTAAGGAAATAAAGGAATGCAGAATCTGTAAGGATTACCTTGAGCCAAGACCTGTTGTTTCATTTTCTTCAAACTCAAAAATCTTAATCATTGGACAAGCTCCCGGCTTAAAAGTTCATGAGAGTGGTATACCATGGAACGATCAGAGCGGAAAAAGACTACGAGAATGGATGGGGGTAGATGAACATACATTTTATGATGCTAACGTCTTTGGTATTGTTCCCATGGGCTTCTGCTATCCTGGAAAAGGTACATCAGGAGATCTTCCTCCTAGAAAGGAGTGTGCTCCACATTGGCATGAGAGAATTGTTGGCCTGTTGAAAGCACCTAAGTATATTCTAATTGGTCAATATGCTATGAACTATTATTTAGGAGATAAAATGAAGACGAATATGACTTTGACGGTAGAAAACTACAAAGAATATCTTCCGAATGCCTTTGTTCTTCCTCACCCCTCCCCTAGAAATGGTTTTTGGCTGCGCAAAAATCTGTGGTTTGAAGACAATGTACTTCTGGAATTCAAAAAATGGATTAAAGCATCTATTAAATAGATCACTAGTTCATCTTCACTTTTGCAAATCTCTGCACCTTTCCTTTTTGACCAAAGATGATAATAGTGTTTTCATCGATCTGTTCACACACTTTAGGACGAATGATTACTCCTGCTTCTCTTACATCAAATAAGGATTGTTTACTCTGTCTGCCATCGGAATCTAAGGTAACAGTCGAAACTATAGCATCCTTATTGCCGATAAAATTATAGACCTTTCCTGCCTGATTTTCGTATAAATTTTTGGGGTTATCATTAAAAAAGAAATGCAATTTATCCTCTTGAACTGCCATGGCAAAGGATGAATAAAAACCGCCATCATTTGTACTGTGCTGGCGCTTTGCGATTTTCTCCGACCATTCGATTTGTCCATCAGGATTAACATTGATCACGATAATATCATTATAGTGATAATGACGCGTTCTTGTTACTTGTCGGTTGCCGCTTGCATCTGTATAGACGTTCTCAACAACTCGAATATAAAATTGCTCTCCCGTTAAAATTGCACCTCCGTCAGATCTTATTATGATGTCCTTTAAATCGTACTCATAAAGCTCCAGATCCTTTCCTTTTTCCAGTTTCTTTTTGGCCTTTTTTGCTTGTCTTTGCTCTAAGTTTTGTAATATAAAATCTTCAGTAAACTCTTTTAAGCTTTTCGTTTTAATCTGTTTTGTTTCCGGGTCAATGCTAATAAAGTAAGTTCCTTTGATACTAAAAGTCCCTTTATCCGAGTAAAAGCCAGCACAAATAATGTCATTTGCATCATTGACTGCTATTTGCATATCTGTGATAAACATATCTTCAAAATCAACTGGATATTCCTTGGTTGAACCTTTGGTGTTGTTGTAAGTTATGATCCTGTACTCATAGTTGGGTTCTCCTTTACGTTTTTCTCTTCTTTTATCTCGAAAGAGCAAGCCTTGTAAATATATATTGCCATTTTTATCCACTCTATACCTCTCTATATCAAACAGTTCTTCTTTGTACGGTAACTCTATTTCTTTCTGGTAAAGCTCATTCATTTTTTCATCAAAAACATGAAACCCATATTTTTCATTGGCTCCTTTGTCATAAGGTTTATTGTAGAAAATAAGCAACTTCGAAGAATCCCTAGCCATTGAATAGCCGTATCCCCCGGTATTAAACCTGCTATAACCACTATAATCCACTTCAGCAATCTTTTTTGACGCCCCACTAGGTATTAGCGTGGATTTATTGAGGGTTTGTACGAATAAATAGTTCTTTTTTTGTTTTTGATTCTTGAAAGAGGTGAAAAGAAATAATTGATCTTTTAGTTGAATTATAAATTCAAAACTCTTGAGTTTACCTTGCTCCTCTAGTTTGATTTTTTCAGATAAGATCAAATTTAAATCAGGATCGAATTTTTCGAGATTAATAAGTCCCTTTGAGGAGCCTCTATTACCTTTGACAGCATACATTCCGGATTCATCATAACCGAAAATGTCGCTGAGTGTATTTCCTCGTTTAGATTTAAACTCTGCCCCCCAATCCACCGAAATTCGATTGACCTGTCCATTCATCATCAGTGGAATTGTGAAAAGCAATACACAAAAAAGTTTCTTTGACATGACTAAAAATTTACACCAATTCTAAAGTTGAGAGGAATAAAGACTCTATACCTGTCCCATGGATTTAAGTTCGTAGGTGGGTTTGAATAATTCTTAATTCTCATACCAAGACCTGTACTGTATTCCAGCGTCATTCTCTTAGCAAAAATGATTTGAGCATTATAGTTCAAACTAACATCGGTATGAGAAATGATTTCTGTTCTGAGATCATAACTTCTATACCTGTACTGGATTCCTAGACTCGTTCCTTCAAAGGTCTCCGTTTGAAAGTAAAACTTTGGTTGTAGCCAAAACGAAAAGCTCAGATCCGGATTGATAATCTCATTCTCATCGTACAACCATTCTGTTAAATCAATGTTGTGATATGGAAGTAAGACTCCTACCCCAGTCTCCACACTAACGATACCCGATATTCTTCTCTCATATAACAGACATGCTTCACCAATGTATAAATTGGTAAATACGAACTTTATATTATTTCGCATGGTAGATAGGCCACCATCATCGAAGTAATAGTTGTTGGTGGTGTCCGTTTCCGTTTGAGAAAACACTACCAACGGCACACAAAACAATATGAATAGTATTCTTCTAATTTTGTAAAGTTAACCAAACCAAATCCTTTCTAAAATAATTACTGGGTTTGATCGTCTTATAAATATGGCCTTAGTCAAAACAATAGTGATTTGCTTCTTATTTGCGTTCACTGTTTTCATTGCAATGCTTGGTGTAAACTGGGGACATAAAGGATCTCATGATTATGATCCAAATCAATGCTCGCGATATTGTCATGATAAAGGTTGTTATCACATCGAAAAAAAGTTTAGCGACTCTACTGGAGAAAACTGGTTTAAGCTTGGGTCGGAAGTTTATCGCAAGAACATTTTACTTCTAAAGAATAATGGGTTGGGCCTATCATATAAGGAGATTAACTTGTTGATTTACGTGCTGCTCCTACCTATAATTGCTTTCCTATTGCTGTTCAATTTGGTTAGAAAATGGAAATATCAGAGACGATGAAGGAGATGTATTGGTTTCTTACTGATTTTTGCATCAATGCTGCAAACGGCATGGGAATAACCTACCCTGAATTTAATTTCGGCCTTTTTATTATTCTAATGCCCTTAGTCATTTTTATTCTTTGTGTTTTCAACATCTTTAAACTAATTCGATCTTTAAATAACAAGTAGCATATTACTAACACATGCCATTTTTAGAAAGAATTAGCATTTGAGATTATAAGAGATGTTAAAACGAAAATTTTATTCTTAATAAATCGTAATTTCGAAGAAATCTCAAACATGCGTTATTTTATCTGCTGTCTTTGTATTGTTTGGTCTTTATTCGGTCAAAGCCAAAGTGATGCTCCGCAAAAACATAGTCTGACCATAAAAAAGTCCCATACGGTATACCCAAAAAGTTATGTAAACCAGTTCGACTTCGAGTTAAAACATGTTGAAGTACCTTCACCTGGTGGCGAAAGTTTAAAATCTCACATTGCAAAACTGAAGAAAGACGTAATTCCCAATATTTATCCCAGAGTTCGAACGGGAAGCATTAAAAAAACAAATACCCTTGAAGCCAACCCGCCTATTCTTGGATCTTCTTTTTATATGGCAAGACCTTATGTTCCGGTGTTAGATTCGTCATATGCCGTGACAGGAGGTACTCCTTTGGACAATACTCTGGCTATATCCAATGGTGGTTTTCTAATGACTTCCATCAACTCTAAAATATATGCACATGATATTGTAGCGGACACAGCTATGTTAAATGTTGGGGGTAGTGAAAATACTATTGGATTTAGTTTTTTTGCCTCCCAAGGAAACGTTTCAACCGATTCCCCATTCGACCCTAAATTACTTTATGACCCCAATCGAGATAGATTTGTCATGGTTTTTGTGAGTGGTAGAGATGAAACAAATTCAAAGTTGGTTTTGGGTTTTTCAAGCAGTAATAACCCGGCCGATCCATGGCATATTTATGAATTGCCTGGTAAT
>JALEGO010000562.1 GCA_022763165.1 Flavobacteriales bacterium | reverse complement strand
GTTCCTTTTTGATGTTAGAAGCCATAGGATGATTGGAGCACCTATTAAGGACGTGACAACATTGATGGGTAAAGATCCCGGTTGCCAAGGTGTTTTAGAGAAAATATCGCCAAGTGTGAGTAGAATTGCTCCGATTATTGCTGTGCATATCAAAATAAGTCTTAAGTCAGGTGTTTTCAAAAGCATTCTGGTAAGAATAGGTGCAGAAAGCCCGATAAAAGCTATTGGTCCGCAGAAGGCTGTTATAACCGATACAATTAACCCAGAACTAACCAATATCAATGATCTAATTCGTGATGATGAATAACCTCTCCTTTTTGCTAGATTTTCGTTGACTTCAAATAGTTTTAACGAAGATACATTCCTAAGGGCAATCAGTATGATAAGTAAAGTAATAACAGCAACAATGCCTATTTGGTAGAAATTTGTTGTAGAAAGGCTGCCAAAACCCCAGAAAACAAATTTTTGAACCTGTTTCGCGCTTCCAAAATGTTCCAATGCGCTGACCAGGGCAGAGGAGAAGAATGATATCATCAGTCCAACAATAAGGAGAGTTGCGTTTCCTTTTATCCTTTTTTCTATGATTAACAGTATAATGAGGATTACAGTTGCACCAGCCATAGCAGCGATAACATGCAGAATTTCCGAAAAAAAAGTTGAACCAAGAGCTACGGATTGTGGCAAAAAGATTAAAATACTGACCCCTAAATTGGAACCACTTGTGATTCCAATGACCGATGGACCTGCTAGATAGTTTTTGAATAGAATTTGCAACATTAACCCTGCCATGGCGAGACCTGCGCCCGCTGATATTGCTGTTAGTGTTTGTGGTAATCTTAATTTTAGAAAAATGTTATACGCCAACTTTGAATTCTCAGGTAGTCCAATGATTGAATTTCCTAAAAAAAGATCAATCAGCCCCACAAAGACCAAAGTCCCTATTAAAAGAAGTATAACTGATTTAGATCTCATTGTAACACCTGATAATAGTGCAAACTATCACATAATTCTGGATTGTGAAAAGCACAATTTAAGTCTTTTAAAATGATATGTGGTTCCAAGATTCCTTTTTCAAAAATTGAGGTATTTGAAGTGTTGCAATAAATGATGCGCTTGATTTTGTTTTTGAGCAAGGCATATTCATTGTTCATTGAGCTGATACTTTCTAAAGTGATTGGATCATTGGAATGGACTAATACCCGCCAAATATCTATGCTGTCTGAAGCCATTAGAACTTCCTCTTTGCTCAACTTGATAGATTTTGTGGCTTGTTCTTCACTAAGAAAGTATTCGGCATTGGCATCCGTTACAAATGATGCAAACTCACTATTGCTACTTGGAACAAACCAGGTTCCATTGTAGTATTGTCCAGCAAACACCACAGGCCGATTTTTAGTGGGCTTGGCCAAAAGTTGCATGTACTCTTTTTTTAATGAGTCTTTCATCAGAGTGGCCATACGCTCTCTATTAAATACTTTTCCTAGAAGTTCAAGCCAATCAAGCTTGCCCAAGGGATGAGATTCAAGATGCTCATCAAAAAAAAGATATTCAATTCCTAACTCTTTAATCTTTCGAATTTGATCCATAGGGGTAAAAGAATTCACTATGATTAGCTGAGGGTCAAGCATTAAGATAGATTCAAAGTCGATGGTTCCATTTTTGCCAATTTCAATGATTTCTTTCGAATTAATTTTGAGTTGAGTTGAATTGTCTTTTATGTAATTGGCATCAGTTATGCCTTTAACGCAATCCAGTTGATCTAAGGCTTTTATCATTGAGACTGCCGTATGTGTTAAGGAAACAACTCTTGAAGGAGGTTTACTTTTGATTTGATATTTAAAATATTCAAGACCATTTTTATGCATACACACTATAGAGTCATTGAAACTTAAAATAGAGCTTTCGTATTTTTCATCAGATTTTGTTCTTTCTGAAGGCGAATCACAGCTGCACCAGCAGATGAAAACCAAAGCACTAATCAACCTAATAAAATGAATTCTCAATTAAATATTAATTTTAGACTTAATTCAACACTGACGAAATGAAAACAAAAATGCTTACTTGCCTATTCTTCTCATTTATCATGCATGGCCAAATTAATGCACAAAACTATGAAGAACAAATAACAAATACTTTCTATGCACTACAGAAAGCATGGGCAAATGCAGATGAATTACATTTTCAAAGACAATGGAAGGATGATTTTTATGCAAGCAAAAAGAAAGGTATCGACAACGGACAGAAACTATTTAGGGAAGGGCTTTCGAAAGACTTTCATTTAGTTCCAATTGCTGAAAACTTGAGTTCTCAAGATGCTTATGCTATCGTTTCTGTGGAATTGGTGTCAAATAAGGAGCAGCAAATTATAGAAACAAGATCGTACCTCTTGGAATTAAAACCAGAAATAAAAATTGTTTGTGGTGGTTCAATAGATAAATTAGAACCTCTCTTAAAGGAGTTCAAAGATTAGTATTAATGAACTTAGTTTTCTCCTCTATGATTTCCTTCATAAAAGTTAGAAATTCTTGCTCAAATTTTTGTTGATTTTCCCGGAAAGTATTGATTGATTTCAAGGGATCAATGGAAAGGTTGATCCTATGTCCAATGCCCTCAATGACATCAGCGATAACCTCTAGATTGTGATAGTTTTTTAAAACATTAAATTTAGTGGCATAGTGTAAAAACCTCTGCGACTCCAAAGGCATACTTGCCTTTGCCTTTTCAAGAAGTTGAATATTTCTGTCTATAAAATCATTAAGTGCTTCATCTGAATACTCAGCCCAATGCACAGAAAGTAAATGGTCGTAGATAACATCAATGATTACACGACTAAAATGTCGATATTCAGAAAAAAATCTTTTTCGACCTTTGATGAAAAGAGGATGATTATCAGAATAACTATCGATAAACCTATGAAGCTGAATTCCGGTAAGGATTTCTTGATTATATCCTAAATCATATGACTTACCTTTAATGGCATCACCGATGAAGTTGCCCACAATGATATCGGATTGGTTTGGGGAAAGAAATAAATGGGCTAAATAATTCAATTAAAGGTTCACTATTGACAATTAAGATAAAATAACGCTTTATTTTCGATATTTCCAATGCGCTAAATGAATCGTAATGTAATATATTGGTCACTTCAGATTTTCGGTTGGTTGACTTATGTTGTCATCAGTTATTTTCTAAATCAATTGAACAATAAGAATAATAAAGGGCTCTTTTTTACTTTGGGCTTTGTGTTTGTGATTGGCCTTGCGTATAGCGGTCTTTACAGAGTCTGGATTAAGAGAAACAATTGGTCAAGTTTGAATCTGGTTCAATTGATTCCAAGATCAATAGCGAGTAGTATTATTATTGGAATTTTATTTCATTTATCGCTCATTACTTTTCTTCACTACAGTGGGATAAACAGGTATAGTACGGATATTCAAGGAAATATACTTCCTGTGATTAGTTGGATTACGATCTTTTTGATATGGTCCTTGATATACTTTGCATTTCATTTTTTTGAAAATTATAGAAATGAAGAAATTAAAAACTTGAGGCTCCTTGTGGTTCAGAACGAGGCTGAAATCAATAAAATTAAGTCTCAATTAAATCCACATTTTTTGTTCAATTCCATGAATTCTATCAAAGCCTTGGTCACAGAAAATCCGGACAAGGCGAAAAGATCAATCACAAAGCTGTCCAATATCCTTAGAAATACGTTGCAATTAGGTGAGAAAAAAGAGATTCTTTTAGAAGAAGAGTTGAAACTTGTTAAAGATTATGTCGATTTAGAGCAGAATAGATATGAGGAACGTCTTAAATTTTCAAGTCGGATTGATTCTGAATCACTTCATTTTAAAGTACCTCCAATGATTGTTCAAACCTTAGTGGAGAATGCTATTAAGCATGGTATAGCTAATCTGCCACATGGAGGGAGTATCGAATTATACACAAAGAATAAGGATAGTGGTCTTTATATCGAAGTAAAAAATACTGGTAATCTCTCTATGAATTCTGGAGGGACCGGTTTGGGGATTGAACATACGAAACAAAGATTAAATTTGCTGTATGGAAGCGATTCCGAGTTCCAAATATATGAAAAGAACAATGAGGTAATTGCCTCGCTAACAATCAGAAAAGATGGGAATAAAAACAATGATAATTGATGATGAGAGGTTGGCTCGTCAGGAACTAAAAAATGTACTTCAGGAGTATGGGCAGATTGAAATCATCGATGATTGTGGGCAACCTTTAGAGGCCAAAGAACTTATAGAGAAAAAGAAACCTGAATTAATATTTTTAGATGTTCAAATGCCAGGTTTAAATGGGTTTCAACTTCTTCAAGAGTTGGATTATGTTCCCGAAGTAATATTTGTGACTGCCTATGATGAATATGCGCTAAAAGCGTTTGAAGTGAATGCATTGGACTATATCGTTAAGCCAGTTGAAGAGAGTAGGTTAGAACAGGCGATAGCTCGCGTCACAGAAAGGATTTCAAAATCAAAATCGGAAGACACCGTAATTCCAAACAACCAACAGGTATTTATCAAAGATGGAGATAAATGCTGGTTTGTTGAATTAAGTGATATTATACTTTTTGAATCAGAAGGCAATTACGTAAGAGTGTATTTTGATGATAACAAACCCATGATTCTCAAGTCACTAAATAACCTTGAAAAGAAATTGGATGATAAAACATTCTTCAGAGCAAATAGACAATATATCGTTAACCTAAAATCCATAAACGAGGTTAAGAATTGGTTTGGAGGAAGGCTTTTAGCGGTTCTTAAAAACGGTAAAGAGATTGAAGTATCAAGACGTCAGGCTAGCAAACTAAAGGATATGATGAGCCTCTAAACCTCTGTTTTGAGTAATAGAAACTACATTTATCTCGTTCCAATTCTGACATTACTGGTCCAGTTCCTGTATTTGATGGATATTGGGAAAGTGCATTTTTTCTTCTGGGCAGATCCTGGGTACAATTACTTATTAAATGGATTGAACATTGCCAACGGAATCTTTGAAGTAGGTCACACTGATCATCCTGGCAGTACGCTACAAATTTTCTCTGCATTTGTAATCAAGTTGGTAAGTCTTTTTAGGGCAGAGGACATGATCCTTGATGTATTCAAGAATCCTGAGTTTTACATAAAAATAATCTCTTGCAGCATCCTTTCTATAATGTTTGCGATGAATCTATTGATAGGCAGACGGGTGTTAAAATTAGGGATGTCCTATTTTGGCATCGTGTTTCAGCTCATACCATTTTGCTCCTTTACAGCCATGGAGTTTAGTGTGAACCTTATGACAGAACCTTTTTTGATAATAGGAATGCAGCTCCTAGTATTTTATCTATTACCTTTTTTACATTTTTATGAGCAATCACCGAGTTGGAAAAATGTTCTGGGATTAGCTCTAATCATAGGTTTTTTGTTGGCAACTAAAATATCAGTACTTCCTATTTGTGCGATACCATTTTTTCTTTTTAGAGGATGGGTCAAAAAGATTGTTTTTGCCCTCTTGGTACCATTGTCCTTCTCAATTTTTGCAATCCCCCTATGGGTTCAATATCAACAATTCTTTAGATTCATAAAGAAGATTTGGGGACACTCTGGACAATATGGGAAAGGAAGTGATAAGTTCATAGAAACCGCAGATTTCTTAAACAATTTCAAGGCGCTCCTAAAACTTGACTGGTTATTTACATTGAGCATTGTTGCTGTGATCATTATCTTGATAGTAAATGCCTCAAAGAAAAAGAATGAAAATAGCCAAAGAATTGTTTTTGGTGTGATGATATTCGTCTTTGGACAATTCTTTATGGTATCAAAGCATTTTTCATATCATTATTTTATTCCATCATTATTGACCTTTCCAATTTTATGGAATTATTTGAAAACGAATATAAATTCAAGAATGTTTTGGCACTTGAGCTTGCTTGTATTGCTATCTCTATTCACATTTAGAAACCTAACTCACTATGGCTTTTTCGAGCAATTTCAAAATCCATACAGAAACTTTAATTTGAAGTATTCTGAACTGCAAAGTGATAAGCCATTAATTATCTCAGGTGGTGTTTTTGGAGCGTTTTCAGCTCCTTCATTTCGATTTGGTTTGTCATATTCAGGAGCAGGTAGATCCTTATTCAACCAAGCATTTGATTCAGTCTATCCCAATACATATTTTAAAGAGCATGGTAAAATTTATGATGTTTTTCAAAAACAATACTCTTTGGAAGAGCTGCTAATGGAGCACTCTGATTTGTACTATTATGATAGAATTAAAGGAGAAGATCATGCCGAACTAAGAAATAAAGAGTTGAATGAGAATATATTCTTAATTGATAGCAATGCAAAGACTCAAGAGGTCCTTTATAAGCTGTCTTCTAGCAGTGAAATTGATTATGAAAGAAAGCTTATGGTGCTTTGTTATTTGGATTCTTTTTATTTAACAACCAAAATAATTTTTACGGATAGCGACTCGATTCAGCTTGGAATTGGGGGTGAAATAGAT
>JALEGO010000561.1 GCA_022763165.1 Flavobacteriales bacterium | reverse complement strand
TTTTGAGCAAGCTATTCTTAAATCTACCTCAATATTTTTTTTTCTCATGAAAAAGCAGATATCATGAAGTATAGAATTGGAATTGTGACTCTTATATTCATTTATCCAGTATTGTTTAACTATATCTTCATTCAAGGTAAGTTTATCAACGTTAGCATGAATTGTGTATGTAATTATTTCGTAACGTCTAAATCTTTCTGTGAGACCTAAGAGAATTTGGTGAAATTCCAAATCATCATCTATAAGATCGCTAATTAAATTGATTGTAGATGTAATCCGATACTGATTGTCTTCTTTCAATGGTAATTCAATTAGTTGATCAAGAATTACCCTTGAGGATTCTGCTGTAAATTCGAGTTCATAATCCTGTTCTTTGTATGTCTTTAGAATTTGCAGCTTTAGGTCATAGTCAGCTTGTGGTAGTATATTCTTAAGAAGTTCCAAATTGAGCTTACTTTGCCAATCGTAGCTTCGCAATAAAGTTTTACATATCGAAGTCATTAAGTTTTTCGATTTATCATGGGGAATTTCATTGAGAATGAACTTGACAATCTCATCCATATTTTCATCATCAGAATCCCAAAATAGTTCATTATAAGTTTGAGTTCTCTGTGCAACATTTTTAATTTTAGGGATTTCGTTTAAAACTTTGGTTTCATTCATGCTTGAAAGGTTATTTTTTTTTACCCTTTTCACAAACTCTCGTCAACAGAATCTCGTATTTTTCATGTAACTAATTTGCTATGAATCTATTGCCCAATAAACTTGATGAGCAGTCATCTCAAAGATTAAAAGATTTAGAAGAAGCCCTGGATGAAATCTCAGTGGGTTATGACCTAGAGCCCGGAAATGGATCCATTCATTTTGATCATTTTTATTTGTTTGACAAAAAAGATCAAATAAAACTAATGTACCAATGGGATGTGTCGAAAAATAATACAGGCTTTCAATTGTTTATGTATGAGTTTCATCAACCAAAATCAAAGAATCAAATTGCATTTTTTGGACATCTCAATTCCAAAATTGACTTTGGTAAAACACTCATAAGACCAGAAACGCTTCAAGATAAAATAGCTGAAATTTTTCAACCCGTTGAAATCGATTTTGCAACACATGCCAAATTTAGTCGAGAGTTTTATGTACTTACGCTAGATGAAGATCTATTGAGAGCCAACTTTCCCTTAAAACTTATGGATTATTTGGTTGAAGTTCCTAAATCTATTTTGGAATTTAGTAATTACTCCTGTGTCTTCTCGTTTAATAGCTTTCAGAAAAAAGATATCCTACAACTTGTAGATGTAGGCATGAACTTGAGTGAAATTCTAAACTGAAAACAGCTATGTCCCTTAAATAGAATGGTTAGGAGGTATACAATTGGTCTACATATCTTCATTTTATGCTTGAAACGTAATGTTTAGGATTTTCAATTTCTATATTGATATAAATCCTAGTCCAATGAAAAATCAACTCGAAAGAAAAAATGCCGAAAGAAATAAAAATCGTGGACTGTTATTTGGCCGAATGAATTTGAAAGATGTAGTGCAGCTCACTGCGTTTTCTTTAGTGGTCATTCAAGTTACTATTTTGATTTTGAGTCTTATTGTTTACTGAAAACTACAGTATCATTTCTCTACCATTCAATTACACTCAACTTGGGCCAACAACTAGTCCATCGATGAACTTTTTTATAGTAGATGTCTTTTGTAATCATTTTTTTATTTGGTCTTAAAATCAAGTTGAACAAATCTTCAAGACCAAAAGGCGCATATACTTCATATTGACCTTGTTTTACACGAATACCAACTGCATTTGAAGTGGTGGGCCAAGTTTTTATGGCCTCATTAGATGATTGATATTTGGATATTTCAAAACCAAAAGTCTGTTCGTACCAATGATGCACGGTGGCTTGATTGACAACATCAATTTCCATTTCTATTCCCGGAAATTCTATCGTAATTTGACTTTGAAGCTCCTTCTGATCCCATAGTTCTCCGTCATCATAATAAATTAGGTCTAAATCTTGAATGTTTTGCAATAAAGGGAAGCCATGTTCAACGTTCCAAACGGTTTGCGTAATTATGCCTGCGCCAATGTACCATTGTGGTAAATCTAATTTTTCAATAAAACGTAGTAAATCGGGAAGGAAAGAATGACGTTCTATTAGGTCTATCAGTTTGACTTCTAAATCAATATTACTCACGTGTCAACTTTTCTATGATCTTGGCAAAACTGGGGTATTTCTTTGTTAGGTCTTTTCTCTTGGCTAATTCAAAATCTTTAAACTCGAAACCTGGTGCAACGGTGCATCCTACAAGGGCAAAGTCATCGCGATTTTCCGAATCTACTTCCGAAGCAAACCAATCTCCGCCTTTTACAACATATTGCGGTATTTCTCCAGCGTCAAGATTATGGCCAATTTTTATGTTCTGATACTCTCCTTCAGCCGTTATCACATGCAGTGTGATTGCGCAGCCTTGATAAAAGTTCCAAACTTCATCTTGTTTAATTCTATGAAATGCTGAAAAGTTGCTAGCCGTTATCAAAAAATAAATGCTTGTGACACAGCTTCTAGCACCCTCATATCCATGAAGGCTTCCCGCTTCGATCATCTGAGTACTCTTATATGTTTGTTTGTAATAACCTCCCTCAGGATGAGGCTC
>JALEGO010000560.1 GCA_022763165.1 Flavobacteriales bacterium | reverse complement strand
TATGGTAAAAGAGGCTTCTACACAAACTCATTGTTCAAATTCAAGACAGATTTTGAACCGTATCTAAAGCAAACTATTGAATTAGGTAGATCCTTTATTGTCCAAGAGTTTCAAAAAAAACCAAAACCCCTTTTCATGCTTTGGGAGGGAATTTTGAAAATTTTAGAAGACGAAAGTGATTATCAATATCTTCTGGGTCCAGTTAGCATAAGTAATAGTTTCTCTGACTTATCGAAGCGCATGATTACAAATTACATTAAACATTTCCATTTCGATTATGAAATGGCTTCGATGATTAAACCGCGTAAACAATACGAAGTCAATCAGGAGTTACTTGAAATAGAAAAATTAATAATAAACGAATCTCAGCTTGGTTTTAAACACCTTGATAAAGTCATTTATGACATTGAAAAAAGCACTAGTTCCATTCCAATACTCATCAAGAAATACCTAAACCAAAACGCAAAAATACTAGGCTTCAACAGAGATCCTTTATTCAATGATGCTTTGGATGCACTGATGATTATAAACGCCAAGGACATCAAGCTTAGAGAAATCAAAAGACAAATAAGTTAAATAAAACAGGTCTTAGCGCTGTTCATTTCTTTCCAACCTATGTTCAAAGCTTTACTCGCATATGATAAAAAGAAGCATTGCATTGGCGTAATTTTATTGGGTGATTCGAGGAGGATATACAGATCTACCATTGCATGGAGGCACAGTTCCAAAATGGCTTGCCGAACGCATGCGCGACCTGGGTGGTGCCATTGTCGAAACAATCATTGACGAATATGGCCGATCTGAGGTGCTTTCACGTCTGAGCGATCCCTATTGGTTTCAAGCTTTAGGATGTGTGTTGGGCATGGATTGGCATTCATCAGGGATTACGACCAGCGTTATGGGAGCATTAAAAGCGAGTTTAAACTCCAGATTGTCTTCTTTAGGCATTTACATTTGCGGTGGTCGCGGTCGACATTCAAAACAAACACCTCAAGAAATTGAGAAACTGTCTTCTAGGCTGTCTCTGCCCGGAGAGGAACTTATTAAAAGCAGTAAACTTTGCGCGAAGGTTGATAATACAGCGGTTCAGGACGGTTATCAAATTTACCTTCACTCATTTGTTCTTACAATTGACGGAGAATGGGCTGTCATCCAGCAAGGCATGAATGAAAATAATGGATATGCCAGAAGATATCATTGGCACAGCAAATCCATTAAGTCTTTTTTCAAAAACCCACATAACGCAATATGTGGACTTCCTAAAGGACAAATTCTGAACCTTGTTGATCAACGGGCAGTGCCTGCACAAGAAGCCATTACCCAACTATCCAAAGAAAAGCCTATTCATATCATTAATGAACTCAGATCCTTTAGTATGCCTGCTCATCATGATGTTCGAGGCTACAATGTGGATTTAAAAAAATTAGGCACGGCCTTGGCGCTCACCCAAGATCAAGATACCAGAAATTTTGAAGACTTGATACTGCTGAAGGGCCTTGGACCGAGAACAATGCAATCTCTTGCCTTGGTCAGCGAGGTCATTTACGGAACTGCTTCTCGTTTCGAAGACCCTGCTCGATTTTCATTTGCTCATGGAGGAAAGGATGGCCACCCTTTCCCGGTTCCATTGAAAGTTTATGATGAAACAATAGCTTTTTTGGATAAAACTATTGAGAAGTCAAAAATTCAAATTTCTGATAAGCGAAAAGCGCTAAAGGCACTCCATGAAAAGGCCTTGGTACAAGAGAAGAATTTCATTCCAAAAAAAGAAAATTTCGACAAGTATGTTGAAAAAGAAAGAAGGGATTCCTACAAATATGGAGGCAAAACTGTTTTTGGAGATGCAAAACCACCAAGCGGACAGATGTGCCTTTTCTAAGAGTGCTTGATCTATTTCCTTGCCATGTTAATCATATACAAGAATAGAGAGTTTTTCGAATCTAACCTTTAATTAACTTTGTTAAATCTTCTGGCACTGAACTCTTTTGACAATCGTTTCAACTGATATGAAAACACGTCTCACCTTACTTTTTCTTTTGACTTTGCAGTTCGTAAGTGCCCAAGATTTAGTTTGGGCCAGACATCTAGCGGGTAAGGGAGTTTCTACTCCAGCCAATTTAACCCCAGGAAAATCAATGGGATTGGGTATCGCAGTAGATTCTCAAGAAAATGTATATGTCACTGGTTATTGCAATGATTCGGTAGATTTTGACCCTTCAAGTGGATCCTTTTTTTTGGAAGGCGGAAATAACGATATTTTCTTAGCCAAGTATAGTAAAAGTGGAGGTTTGGTTTGGGCTCATGTATTGGTCAGTGATGGATGGAATTACTCATACGATGTTGAAGTTGACAAATATGACAATGTATTTATAACTGGTTTCTGTGCATCGACAGCTGATTTTGATCCAGATACAGGAATCGCGCTTTTATCAGGAGTAAATGGTGGTTGGTTTTATTTTATTGCTAAATATAACAGTGATGGAAAATATTTGTGGGCCAATGGCTTTTCCGCAGTGAATGGCGCACAGAGTTTTGACGTCTGCTTAGATTCCAATTCAAATGTTTATGTTACGGCAAACTTTTATGGTAGCATAGACATTGACCCCAGTTCAGGAAGTTATATTTTGAACGGTGTTAATAATGGCCAGTCCATCCTATGTGCAAAATATGATTCTCTTGGCTCTTTAATTTGGGGTTTTGCCATAGATGATGTCGGTCAATATGGAGGTGCCTCAAGTATCTCAAGTGACGATGGAGATTATATATATGTAACTGGGTATTATGGTAAGCCAATTGATTTGGATCCTAGTAGTTCATCATTCATTCTTACTCCCAACACGACTGCTGACCGTTTCGTTGCAAAGTATAAAAAAGATGGCACCTTCATCTGGGCAAGAAGCTTTGACGTTAACAACAATGGGGTATTTACGGTTAATAGAAACGTTAGAGCAGAAGCAGATATCGATAAGAATGTAGTCATTTGTGGAGTATTTTCAGGCACCGTTGATTTAGACCCTGGATCTGGAATTCATCAGGTAATTTCTCCTGGCACGCATGGCACATTTTTCGTTAAATTAGACAGTGCAGGTAATTTTGTTTGGGGGAATGCCATTAACAATGGATTCTCAATGCCATCAGATTTCAAAATTGATTGCAACAATGATATTGTGATAACAGGTTCGTTTACTCAAGGAGATTTTGACC
>JALEGO010000559.1 GCA_022763165.1 Flavobacteriales bacterium | reverse complement strand
CAATCGCTTTCAACCCGGCAAAATTGATGTTTTTTAGTGAATGAAAATGTAGTGACTCAAAAAAGTATTTTTTTTACGCAAAAAAACTGCGCTGTCGCTGCTTATTTTTGGTATATCAAAACAAAGAATAATATAGAAGACATTATCAATCAGGCTCAAACACATTTTTCTGAAATGTGGAGAACCCAACACTGGCAGCTTTTCGCACCTGAGCTCTGGAATCGTTTTAGTAGCAATTTGACTACCTTATTGAAAACTAAGTTTAAACATAAAGCTCAGAATCCTTTTTTTGATCAGGAAATTACTCCACCTATTAAAGAGATAGAAAAGTATTTTCGGAATATTGTCTTTGCTACGCAAAAACAAAAAGCAACACCAGAGCAACTGGCAATGGACTGGGCTGAAACCCTAGAAAAAGCCCCTTTCGAATATATATTATTTTTGTTAGGCCAACGTTTTACATCTGCAAGCACGAAAAACACACTGCCCCCACTACAATCCACATTGAAGGTTAGTGCTTTTCAACCATTCAATCAACATATTTGCTCGGCTACAAGAGCTTGGGAAAAACATGTTGGAAGATCGGAAGAAGAGTTTTGGGGGGAGATTAAAGGAACTCCAAAAGAAAGAGAACAAAAGGTCAGGGCATTGATAGAAAGCATCTTAAACCATCAAACTTGGTGGAATATTTTTTATCATTATAAGCATCACTATGTTTATGAAGTGCGTATTGCGTCTGGCCTTGGCATTAGGTGGTCACATGATGGTAAAAATTTTATTGGATTTTTAGGACCCTTTTTAAATGATGGAACAGGAAGATAAATACCAATTTACTCAAGAAGAATGGAGCACTTGCATCAAAGTGCTTCAAAGCTTAAAGAACAACCCATTTGAGAATCCGGATAATGAACAATTTGGAGGGCTTATAACGAGCATCTACAAGAAGGCAAAAAAAGAGAGCAGAAAGGTTAGTTATCAAGAGAAACGAAAAGCTGACCTGAATAATATTCATTCAACAAAAGTCTCCAAAATCGCCTTAGAAAACCAAAGTCGATTCAGTGTTGAAGAGAAAGAAACCAATCATTATACCTCACTAGAAATACCTAAAAATTGTTACTGCTGCAATACTTCATATCAACATTTACATTTTTTTTATAGTCGGCTTTGCCCTTCTTGTGCTGAGGAGAATTATGCCAATCGTTTCAGGACGGTTGACTTGACTAACAGGAATGTCATTCTCACAGGAGGCCGTGTTAAAATAGGATATGCAGCAGCGCTAAAGTTTTTAAGGAGTAACGCTCACCTAACCCTTACCACCAGATTTCCTGCAATTGCTATGAAACAATTTGAGCAAGAAGAGGATTTTGAAAAGTGGAAAGACCGTTTGAATATTTACGGACTGGATCTGAGAAATTTGAATGCAATTGAAACGTTTATCGAGTATTACAAGTCCAAGTTTAAAGCTCTTGACATATTGATAAATAATGCTGCACAAACAATAAAGTACCCAGAAGACTATTATCTCCCACTCATTCAGGAAGAGAAAAAATTATTGTCGCAAGGGACTTTATGCATTCCAAACCAGACTCCAATTGCACAAAACGAGATGTTAAAGTTAGATCAAGATGGTTTTAAATTGGAACTCAATCGTTTTGGACAGCCTTTAGATAGTCGAATCAAGAATAGTTGGAACTCAACTTTAGAGGAGATTGGCATGGAAGAGTTGCTTGAAGTAAACTTAATCAATCAAATCTCGCCATACATTCTGATCAAAGCATTGACACCCCTTATGAAAAATTCAGTCTATGAAGAGAAATTCATAATTAATGTGACTTCCTCAGAGGGCCAATTCAGTTATTCAAACAAATCCATTTTTCACCCCCACACAAACATGACAAAGGCTTCATTGAATATGCTTACCAGAACTTCTGGGAAGGAGTATCAGAAATATGGTATCTATATGAATGCAGTTGATGTTGGATGGGTTTCGACAGGTGCGAAAGAAGAATTGAGGAAAAAACAATTCAGCAAAGGTTATATTCCGCCATTGGATCCGGTCGATGGAGCATCTAGAATTCTAATGCCCATCATTGATGAAATTGAGAAAAATAAGTCATGCGGCACTTTTGGGAGATTGTTGAAGAATTATAAAATTGAGGAATGGTAAAATGGAATGTTAGCTCAAAGGAAGAGCGCCAGCCTGTCACGCTGGAGGGTGCAGGTTCGAGTCCTGCACATTCCGCTATGGAGGTGGTAGCTCAAAGGAGGAGCGCCTGATCTGCACTCAGGAGGTTGTGGGTTCGAGTCCCGCCCACTCCACATGGGATGATAGCTCAAAGGAAGAGCGTCCCGACTCAATCGGGAAGGCTGTGGGTTCGAGCCCCACTCATCCCTTTATTACAAGTTCATCTTAGACTTCAACACTTTTATAGTATTGACGCAAGACGTCTTTTAGGGTCTTTCCTTCTGGCAATTCAAGTTTTTTTCTTAACCTGTATCTAGCCTTTTTTATGCTATCAGGGGAAACGTAGAGCACCTTTGAAATCTCTTTGTCGCCCAAGTTTAATACTTGCAATGCACATAGCCTGAGCTCGCTCTGTGTTAAGTTCTCATAGTCAGCCTTTAAACGCTCGAAAAAATCTGCGTAAACAAGGTTGAAATAATGAGCAAAATCATCCCAGTTCTCGCCTATCTTGAGATTCTGATGTATGATTGTTTCGAGGTTTGAAATACTTTGCTCCTTGTTATGATTACCAGATTTAAGGGCCTCCAATTCCTTCTCAAGTTTTTCTAATATTTCACCGTTCTGTGAAATGATCTTGGTTGTTTTGTCGAGTTGTTTTTTATTGCGCGTGACCTCTCTTGTTAGTTGTTCTCT